>NZ_JANZKV010000120.1 GCF_025060895.1 Stieleria sedimenti
AGCCCGCACGCGTTAGCAAGGGGCCAAGCGACCGCGGGTGGATTTGTTGCACATGATCTTGGAGGATGAATCGACAATGTTCGTTACAATGGGTTGCGTTGAACGTCCCGTCCACGGCACACACCCCGTCAACCGAAACCATGTCCGCCGCTCCTAAATACATTCCCCAATACACCGTCTCCGACTATCTCGGCTGGGACGGGGACTGGGAGCTGTGGTCCGGTATTCCGGTCGCGATGAGCCCCAGCCCCTTCGGCCGCCATCAAGCGGTTGCGTCGCGAGTCGCGTTCGAATTGCGTCAGGCGATCGTCGAATCTGATTGCCAGGCAGAAGTGCTTCCCGAAATCGATTGGATTGTCAGTGACGACACGGTTGTCAGACCCGATGTGATTGTGTCCTGTGAGGGCATCCCGGATCGACATGTCCAGACGCCTCCGGCGATCGTCGTCGAAGTGCTTTCAGATGCAACACGCGAGCGTGATCTCACCTTCAAACAAGAACTCTACCGTGATCACGATGCCGGTTCCTACCTGGTCGTGGATCCGGCTGACAACAGCGTCGTGATGTGGTTGCGTGGCAGTGACCGCCAGTGGCGGCGTTCGAGACCAGGCAGCCAGATCAAGCTTCGTGTTTGCGAGGACTGTGAACTGACTGTCGATTGCGGCAACCTCTTTCCCTGAACCTTTCCCAGTATCCGACTGGCAACTTGATGACACACCACCGATTCGCGAGCATGATCGCCGTTGCGTTTCCACTTCCTGCAATTGCGTTTTCCGCATTCGCACTTGCCACGTTCACTCAGGCGGCCGAACCCACTGGTTCACCCACCCGGTTCGAAGCCAGGGCCAGTGAAATCGATCCCCGCTGCCAGGCCCATCCCGAAATCGGGTTCTTGATCGAAGACGCCAAGGGTCGACCTGCCGACGTGCAGCATGCGTCGGTTGACACGAACGTCCCCGCCAAAGGCAAACTGGTGATCTGGCTGATGGGCAACAACACCGCCCTGTTCGATCGCCTGAACAGCTACGGGTTGCATGTGATCCGGCCACACTACGCCAACCGCTGGTTCTCCATTTGTTGTCGCGAAACGCCGGTCGGGGAACATTGTCGCGGCAACATTCGACTGGAAGCGGCGACGGGAGAAGACTTTAGCGACGAAGTCGACATCCCGAAGCCTGATGGCATGATGGAACGTTCACTACAGTTCGTGCGCTGGCTCAGCGAGAAACATCCCGAGGGCAACTGGGGTCAGTTCTTGACGGAGGACCGTTCGCAACTTCGATGGGAAGACGTGATCATGTCGGGCAGTTCGCACGGATCGACCACCGCGGCCCGCTTTGCAAAGCATGTGAAGGTCAGTCGAGTCGTGGCGTTGTGTGGTCCGCGGGATCAGCATCAGGTTTGGCAGGCCCTGCCCTCGGCGACACCTGAAAATTGCTACTTCGGGTTTTCGCACGTCTTGGATGGGGGGTGGACCGGCGACCATTACTGTCGCAGCTGGGAATTGTTGGGGATGCACAAGTTCGGCCCCATCGTGAACGTCGATCAGGCTTCGCCGCCGTACTCCAACACCCGTCGGCTGATCACCGATTTCGATGTCGGTGGCGACGCAGGGCGTGCCCACAGCAGCGTCCAGCCGGGCAGCCGAGCCCACAAGAACCCGTCCGACGGTTCGTTCATGCACGAACCCGTCTGGCGTTATCTCTACACCCACCCCGTCGATCAGGTCGGTGAAGCCACACCGCTGGACGAGAGCTGCGACAAAGAGCAGCGACAGTGAACCGGGTATCGCGGGGGACGTCGATTCTTTTACTGCAGGATTTTGCAACCCATTTAGATTCTCTCCCTCTGGGAGAGACGGCGTTTGCGCAGCAAGCAGACGCCAGAGAGGGCCGGCGCTGCGAAGGACTTGACGACTTCCGCCTTGTTCCCGGGCTCCGCCCTACCGCTAACAGAAACCACTCCGGTCGGACCGAGGCGTCCAACCCACAGCAGCTCCACAAACGACGCTAAAAGAACCGAGCCAACGTCTTTTCGCTCGGTTTCGGTGTGACCAACGACACGGCGATCATTGTCACCAGCGAACTGGCCAACATCACGACGACCGGCATGATCTCGTACTCTTCACCACCCAGCGGCAACTTCAACACGAATGTTCGCAGCGCATCTTGCTCCAGTGCTTGATAGAACATCACACTCCAACTGACGATCGCTGCACAGATTCCGCTGATCGCGCCGGCGGCCGACAGGCCACGCCAATAGAGCGCGGCAAAGACGATCGGGAATAGTGCACTGAATCCGCTAAAGCACCAGACGCCCATCGCAAACACGCTCTTCACATTGCCCAGGCTGAGCAGATAGGTGATCGCGACGATTCCGATGATGAACAAACGGGTGTAGAGAACCTGTTGAGCATCGGTGACGTTTTCTTTGCCCTTGTAATGCGTCAGCACGTCGTTGGTGAAGATCGTGCCGATGCAGAGGAACTGGCTATCGAGACTGCTCATGATCGCCGCCAGGATCCCCGCGGCCAACAAGCCGCCGAGCACTTTGCCGGTTTGCGTCTTGACCAGGAATGGCAAAATCGTGTTCGGATTGCTCGGTAGCGGTGGTTTCGCGGGAATCAAATCGCCCGTCGCCCAAATGCCGACCAGCACGCAGGGGACCCAAACGATCATGATAAAGATCGGGTGACAGATCACCGGAACCTTGAACGTGTTGGCGCTCTTGGCGGTCATCCAGTGTTGGAACAGGTGGGGGAACATGCCCACCGAGAGCGGAATCAGCAAGTACGTGAAGAACTTCGTCTTGCTCATCTCCATCCGCGTGATCTTTTCTTCGGGGACCGATTCGGCCAGCGCGTTCAGGTTCGCCATCAAACCGTCTTGTCCGCCCAGGCGTGACGCGATGACGTAAAACGTGACGACGCCCAAAATCATGAACACGATCGTCTGCAGCGTATTTGCCCAGGTGGTCCCACGCATGCCGCCAAAGAACACGTAGGCCAGCACCACGACGCAAATCACCAGCGATCCCAGCCACGGCGGGACCCCACCGTTGAGTGCGATGATCGGATTGCCGTCGGGCGTGAACGCCTGAAACATCTCCAGGTTGGGTGCCAGGCCTGCCGTCAACGATTGAATCACCGTTCCGCTGCTGATCACGCCGATCAACAGGTAGGGCACCACCAGCCCGACCAGGATCGGAAACAGCAGCAAGCCGATGAAGTCGCTTTCGAGCCGATCGCGAAAGAATTCGATTTGCGTCGTGTATTTGTGTCGCCGCGCAAACTTCCAAACCTTGACGCCGATCAAGAAGAAACACAGCGAGTGGATGATGCCGCTGCTACTGGCCAGCATCCCGTAGACGCCGATGCCTTCCTTGAAAGCTTCGCCACTGCTGCCGACCAACGCAAACGCCGTCATCGTGGTCCCGAACAGACTCATCAGCAACAGGAACGGGCCGATCGAATGGCTGGCGACCTGGTAATCCTCTTTGGTGCCCTTGAACAGGCGACTCGACGACAACCCGAGCAGCAGCAGCAAACCCAGGTAGATCAGGATGATGATTAATTGGGGGAGTCCTGGATGGTTCACGATGCCGCCTCCTCGGTTGAAGAAACGTCGCCGTTTTCATCCGCTTCGTCCGGAAGTGGCCAAGCGATCACCGTTGCCAACGCCCAGGTCAAACTGGCTCCGATCGAGATACAGGCGTGCCAAAACAAGCCGATCGGCAGGAAACCGAACACCAGCGTGTCATCGGTCCAAAACCAGTTGTCTTGGTGCAGTATCAGCAACAACACCACCAAGGCGGCAATGATCCACATGCCGTTGGATTTCTGAGTCGTGGAACTCGTCATTGAATATCCGATCGAAAGTCGTTTTCTGAGGCGGGAAACGGGGTGGGCGAGCCCAAGAGTGTACTCCGTCTGCCCGGGGCGCTGGTAGTCGGGGCGAAATCGCCGATTCGGCCTGCATCCGCCAGTGGGATAGGCTTCCAGCCTGTCGATGCTGGTGGGATTGGCTTCCAGCCTGACGATCTCTGTGGAAAAGGCTTCCAGAGCCTCACCCCGCCGATCCCCGCACCTATCCCGCCGGGGCAGGTCTGTTATTCTCGGATCATCCTGCCGCCGAACGAACAATACCCCACGACAGACCCGTACCCCACGACAGACTCCGTGCAATCGACTCACGATCTCATCGCCACCTCCGCCTTCGGACTCGAAGCGATCGTCCGCCGAGAGCTGGAATCACTCGGCATGGAGGCTTCGATCGGCGAATCTGGGCGGGTGCACTTTCGCGGCGACCTGGAAACCGTCGCCCGCGCGAACCTGCAGTTGCGCTGCGCCGACCGCGTGCTGCTTCGCGTCGCCGAGTTTCCTGCCGCGGATTTCGACGCCCTGTTCGAAACCGTTCGCGCGCTCCCGTGGGGGAATCTGCTGCCGATCGACGCCGCATTTCCCGTCACCGGGCGGTCCATCAAATCACAACTTTCCAGCGTCCCTGCGTGTCAGCGGGCCGTCAAACGCGCGGTCGTTGATGCCATGATGCGTGATCATGCGACCACGACCTTGGATGAAACCGGCCCTCCCTTCAAAATCGACATCGCGCTGCTGAAAGACGTCGCGACGCTGACCATCGACACGACCGGCCGCAGTCTGCATCGCCGGGGGTATCGCACTGACATCTCCCAGGCCCCCCTGAAAGAGACGTTGGCCGCGGCAATGGTGCTGCTCAGCTTTTGGAAACCCGACCGCCCGCTGTTGGATCCGTTTTGCGGCAGCGGCACCATTCCGATCGAAGCGGCACGCATCGGGCACAACATCGCGCCCGGCATCGATCGCGATTTCAGCTTCGAATCCTGGCCCACGGTCCCACCGACGCTGTTGCCGGATCTGCGCAGCCAAGCGCGGGCCGCACAAGTCGACTCGATCGAAGAACGGATTCTCGGCAGCGACATCGACGGTCGGGTCCTCCGCGCGGCCCGTGACAACGCGACTCGCGCCGGGGTGGCCGATTCGATTCACTTTCAACCCGGCGATGCACTCAAGCTGACCAACCGACGCCGCTTCGGTTGTCTGATCACCAACCCGCCCTATGGCCAACGTATCGGGGAAGACCGAGAGCTCGACACGTTGTACCGATCGCTTCCCGAAGTGCTGCGCGGGTTGCCGACGTGGTCGCATTACTTTCTGACCGCCTATCCGAATTTCGAGGCCGCGGTGGGGCGGCAGGCCGACCGACGAAGAAAACTCTACAACGGCCGGATCGAATGCACGTACTATCAGTTCCATGGCCCCAAACGTGTCATCGGCCAGCAGGTTCCAGAATCTGACCAGGAGACCACGGACGCGGAAGCCGCATCCGATCGTGAAGCGAGCCCCATTGAATCGAAAGCCGGCGAATCGAAAGCCGGCAAAGCCGCTACCCAAGCACCCGTCAAACCGTACACGCACGCCGACGGACCGGCCGCGTTCGGTCACCTGGATGACAAGGCCATCCATCAAGCCGACCTGTTCGCCACGCGGTTGCGCAAACGTGCCAAACACCTGCGGCGCTGGCCGACCAAACGCAACATCACTTGTTTTCGGTTGTACGAACGCGACATTCCCGAGATCCCGTTGATCGTCGACCGTTACGAAGACCATTTGCACATCACCGAGTACGAGCGGCCCCATGATCGCGATCCCGCCCAGCACGCCAACTGGTTGGACCTGATGGCGCGGACCGCCGGCGAGACCCTGGACGTGCCGCCGACCAACGTCCACTTCAAGCGTCGCGGACGCCAAAAAGACAACACGCAGCACGAGAAAGTCGATCACACCGGAAACCGGATCGTGGTTCAAGAAGGCGGTTTGAAGTTTCTCGTTAACTTGGACGACTATGTCGACACCGGATTGTTTCTCGATCATCGCATCGCGCGTTCGATGGTCCGCGACCTCGCCGAAGGAAAATGGCTGCTCAATCTGTTCTCCTACACCGGATCGTTCACCGTCTACGCGGCCGCCGGCGGCGCGCGGAAAACGACCAGTGTTGATCTCTCCAACACCTACCTTTCCTGGACGAAAGAGAACCTGCGGATCAACGGACTGATCGACGAAAAACGCCAAGACGGGCACACGTTCATCGCCAGCGATGTCGCCCAGTTCATCGCCGAGCATCCGCCGGGTGAACGCTATGACTTGGTGGTCTTCGATCCTCCCACGTATTCACGCAGCAAGAAGACCGAGCGTGATTGGAACGTGCAGACCGATGCCGTGCCGATGTTGCAAAGTCTGTTGCCGTTGGTCCGCAAGGGCGGAGTGATTTTCTTTTCGACCAACTTTCGCCGCTTCAAGTTTGATCCGGCGGACCTGGAGGTGTCGGAGTGCCACGAGATCTCCAAGCAGACCGTCCCGGAAGACTTTCGCAACCGCCGCATCCACCGCTGTTGGCGAATCGTCCGCTAAGTGGGATAGGCTTCCAGCCTGTCATTCGAGCTTGCCTTCCCCTACACCGTTGAGGCGTTACCAGGCCGTGCACCCAAGGACGGCTTGCGCGGTTTTACCAATGGAAAATCAACCGTCCGTCCTCGGTGACGGCTACTGTTCGTTGGACTGAATGGATGATCGAACCTCGTCCAGACTTGCGCCCTCGATCCGAGCGTCCACCGCTTGAGTTTCCGTTTTGGATGCATGCAGTGGCACCCGTTGCTAGCCTCTTTGCCGAACGACTACGTCGTCAGTACGACGGCCGTGTCAAGACGTCCGGTTTGCTGCTCCAATCCGCACTGGAGTGTGCCAACCGACAACAACTTGAAGAACTGATTGGCCAACCCCGCTATGCGATGCTTGGCGATCATTATGGGACATCGGATTCGATGGACGGCCCAATCACCCGTCCAGATGTTGTTGAGGTCTATGAACGCGATGGTTGCATGGTCGAGGTCTGGTTCAAAGATGGAAAATTGATGACAATGAATGGCATGGCGTTTCCAACCGACTGGGAATTCATTTCCGGCGCAATGAACGCTAGTGCTTTGTTCCAATTTGCAATTAGGGTTGGCCAGCGAAAAGGGGTCTGACCCGAATGCCGCGTGGTTAGTCGTAAGTGGTTCATGCCGCTGACCTTCGGGCGGCGTGCCGCGGCTTCTGCATCAGCTTGTAGCTTTTCGGTCGACGTTTTATTTCACGAGGATGAATTCTTGGTTTCCGGTCGCCAATCGGGTGCTCCATGATCGATTCATACAAAGCCGCTTCCAGTGCGTTGATCCGATCGGATCCAGCGTGCAAGCTCTGCGCGAAAGCGTTGAGAGCCTGAACGGTTCCTTTGTGGCTCAAGCTTTTCGGTGATACGTCGTAGATGATCGACGTGCGAACGATTAAGTCGCGGATCAAATTGTACGCGATCATGTGGGCATAAATTTCTTTGCGAACCATCGCAGGGCTTTTGCAACGCAGATGCTCCATCTGCATGTGCGTCTTTAGACTGCGAATATCAAGTTCCACTTGCCATCTCCGGCAGTATAGATCGGCGAGGTCGTCAACACTGTAAGCGTTGGCATCGAGCATTGTCGTCGCCAAAATGATGCGTCGGGCTCGAAAGCCTTTGCGTTTTACTTGGTAGCTGACGTGTCTTACTAAAATGAAGGCAGGGCATTCGCGGTACTCTTGCTTGGACATCCAAACAGGGCGACAAGTAGGTTTTTCATAAGTGACTATCTGGTCATAGCTGCCCTGCTTGAAGCCGCGACGGAAGTCGATCTTGCGCTTGTGGTGAGATCTCATCACGACGTGGTACCCGCCTTTGATCGCCTGGACGATATTTCCGAACGTCGCGTAGTAACGATCGGCCAATAGGATTTCACCGGGAAAAAGCAGGTTATTGATTGCCTGAATCAAACTGTTTTCGCCGGTTTGTTTGCCTCGATACGGCCCCATCGCGAGATCCAATGCGGCCCCAGTGGCGAGACAGAATAGCATGACGCAACGCATCATCGGAAAGCCACATCCTTTCTTCTGCCCTCGTTGCTGCGGATACTCTCTTTGATTTTCACGCGTATCAGGCATCGTCAATGTGAATCCGTCGACGACCTTTACATCGTGCCCCTTCCATTGCCATCGCCCCGCCGCATTCTGACTGCACTTCGTGGCGCTTCGCTGGGATAACTCTTGGAAGACTTTCTCTGGCAATCTCAGTCGGGCTTCACAGTACGCGGTCGTGTTGGAGTCAACCTTTGTCTTTCCGTGCTTGACGCGCCAGGCGTTGAGTCGGTGTACGGCATCACGACAAGAATGGTCGGGCGAGAGGGTCTGGCCGAGAAACATCCACAGCGTGACGACAGGCGTGTAGACCCGGTCGCGGAACCGGTGCCCCACGTTCTCGCAGATTTCTAGCACCTCCGATGCTGGCAAGAATCGTTCAAAGATCAGTGATTGTTCAGGCTCGGAATCGAGTTCACTTGCCAAACGAGACAAAGAATTGATAGGCTTTTGTGTCACGGCGGGGCCTTTCGTTGAGCGTGATGGGTTTAGACGTTCATCACATTAAAACGGGGCTCCGTCGTGATTTTAAAGAATAAAGTTGATGTTCCCCGGCACAAAAAATGCTCTTCTGATTAGCTAGCACTACGGGTTGCGCTGCCTGCATCGAAGTCAACTATCCGTGGGCTTTTGGCCCTTAACCACGCGGCATTCGGGTCTGACCCCTTTTCGCGAATCTCTCATCGACCCGAACATTGAAATGGAACAAAGCACTAGTTAACATTGCCGTCAACCGGAGCGGCCGACGACGCGGCATGCGAAGTCCAACTCTATGGCGGCCGCCCGGTTTCGGCTGTCGTCAAATTTAATCGAATTGCTTTCCGCTTCGATGGTTGACGTGCGGTCGCGGTGGGTCGGGGCCAGCATGAGACTCCGGGCCGTAGGCTGACGCCAGATTCTTGAGTCGCCTGGCCGTAGGTCGTCCGCGTTTTGGTGCGGGAGCCGTTTTGATCTCTTATCGCCCATCGAGTGATCCACCGGCGCACGACTCCCCCGTGACTCGCGTCGTGTGGTCCGAGGGTATTTTTCTTTGACTCAAAGACGAATCCGAACAAACACGCGACGCGCCGATCCTTGGGAGTCGAGCG
>NZ_JANZKV010000121.1:0-75461 GCF_025060895.1 Stieleria sedimenti
TCGGGATCTACGTCGACGGGAGTGCGATGGCCAGCGGCAACGTCGTGCACGGCAACGACGTCGGCATTCAGACGCACGCTTACACCACGGTCGATTCGAACCAGGTCTACGACAACCGTATCGGCCTCCTGGCCTCCTACGCCTACGACACGACGATTACCGCCAATCGCGTCTATTCCAATAGTGAAGGGATCCGTGTCGAGGGACAAAACAACGTCACGATCGCCAATAACTTGGTCTATGCGAACACGAACTCGGCGATCTACTTGCGCGACGGCTACTTGAACGCAGGGATCATCGGCAACACGCTCTACCAAGCCGTAGGCGATGCGGTCACGATTGAAGCTTCCAGTGAAGTCCGTCTTTTCAACAACATTGTTTGGGTCGAAAACGGAGCCGCGATTAACGTCACCGGCGATGCCGTCGCGGGATTCCGCACCGACTACAACCTTGTGCAACTGGGGGCCGGATCATCGGTGTCGTACGGGATCTTCGCCGGTATGATCCTGGCGGATTTGTCTGCTTGGCAAAACGCGACGGGCGATGCGATACACTCCCTATCGGCGGATCCGTTGTTCTTGGACGTCAACGGAATCGACAATTTGCTTGGGTATGTCAACGGAGTCGACTACTCGCGCGACGACAACTGGGCACTCGCTAAGAATTCGCCGGCAATCGACAGCGGACATAGCTGGCAATCGTTGTCGACGGATGCCGTCGGTTCGGCGCGTCGAAACGATCTGGCGACACCGGACTTGGGTTCGCTCGACTATGTCGAACAGTCTCCAACGAGTTCTCCCTTTGATAGATCGGGCACCGCAATGGATTGGAAAGGCAGCTCTCCCGACTACAGCTGGCAATACACGCTGCCCTTTGCGTTCTCTTATTTCGATCAGTCCTATACCACGGCGACGATTTCAACCGGCGGATTGATTCAATTCGAAGGAAACGGGTGGATCCATTGGGACGAAACCGCCTTGGAGCGATTTGCCGATTCATCACGAATCACCGCGTTCTGGGACAATCTTCGAACCGATGGCGCCGATGACAATCTTTTTATCGACGAATCGGTTCCCGATCGAGTCACGATTCGCTGGGACGCGACGCACGTCACAGAAGGCACCGATGTTGATTTTGCGGTGACGCTGTATGCGAACGGCGAGTTTTCATTTCATTATGGAAGCGATGTGACGACATCGCCGGTCGCCGGTTACGCCAACCATGAGTTTGCGCGGACGCACACCGCGGCAACTCATGGGACGCAATCGTTTGCCGCCAATCAATCGATCGATTTCAATCTTTTGCCGGGTCAAGTGGATCTCGGCTCGCTGGAATTTCGTGGATCAAGTGATGACGTGGTTGCGCCCGTCGTCTCGACGACATTCCCGGATGGGATCTCGAAACAGCAATCGATCTCCACACTGATCGAATCGATTCGCATCCTGTTCAGCGAAGAGGTCAACTACTTTGACGCCGGTTCGTTTGCCGCCTATGAATTACGCGAGGCGGGCCCCAACGGAACATTCGGTGACGGCGATGATCTGGTTTACCAGCTGGTTCCCAAGTTCGCTCTCGGCGACTCATTCGTCGACTTACAAGTCTTGTTTTCCCAAGGAGCACAAGGCCCGCCTCCCCAAGGTGGCGAGCAATTCGTGGTGCAGGGGCATCTGCCCGAAGGCAACTATCAATTCGCCATTCAAAGTGACCTGACCGGTGGCGTCCGCGACACGGCGGGGTTGCTGATGGACGGGGACAATAACGGCACGGTGGGGGGAACGTACGTCCGCCAATTCGATGTCTTTTTCCTGCCGGAGTTTGCTTCGCTTTCGTTGTCGCCGACCGTCAACGAAGGCAGTGTCGCTCGACTCTCGGGGGAAATTACCGACTACAGTTTCGCGACATCACACTCGGTGCAAGTCGACTGGGGCGATGGAACGCCAGTTGTGACGTACGACATTGCCGCCGGCCAAACCTATTTCCAAATCGACCGCGCGTATGCCCAAGACAGTGTTTCGGCACCCTCGGGACAATTCGCCGTGACGGCGACGTTGGTCAACAATCTCGGTCGTTCAAGCCAAGCAAGCGATCCGCATGGGATTGCAGTGAACAATGTTTCGCCGACTCTTTCAAGCTTGACCGCGCCGACCGACGTCCATGAAGACCAGGTTTTCATGCTGACCGGCCAGCTGGTGGATCCCGGACTTGCCGACACGCATGTTCTGTCGATCGATTGGGGCGACGGCAGCGCCATTGAGCAAGTCACACTTGCGGTCGGTGCTCGGGACTTCTCGATTCCGCACACGTATACCAACGTCGCATCACGTCTGACGCCGCTTGATCGTACGATCTCGTTGACCGTTGTTGACGAGAGTCTGGTTCCCGCGACGTTGACCCGCATGATTCGTTTGACGCCCACCAACACGGCGCCATCGATCGCCAACGGTGTGCTGGGCGTCTTGGAGATGGCGGACAATGGAACGGTGGTCGGCCAGGTGATCAACACCGATCCCGACCTGTTGGCACCCAACGTCGACAGCCAAGCGTTTTCTATCGTCGGCGGCACGGGATTGGGAAAATTTGCGATCAACAATGACGGTGTGATCACAGTCTTCAATGGTGCGGCCCTTGACTACGAATCGACCAAGACCTACAGCCTGCTGATTGAAGTGGTCGACGGCCATGGATTCAAGGATTTTGCAACGATCACGATCAATCTAGGTAACGTTCCAGAAACCGAAGCGATCAAGATTGACGGCGGTACGGCGCAACGCAGTGTGGTGCGTAAGATCACGGTGAATTTTGATTCGGACGTCGTGCTTGACCCCGCTACCTTTGAAATCGAAAGGATCGGAGGCGGGCTGTTCACACCGGCGTTCACCACCGACATCGTCAATGGAAAAACAGTTGCGACGTTGACGTTTGCGGGGAACTCGGAGATCAGCGGATCACTCGCCGACGGCAATTATCGATTGCAGGTCAATCACCAGCACGTGACTGCCGCAGGAACACAGATGCGAGCCGATTACGTCGACAACTTCTTCCGACTGTTCGGCGATACCGACGGCGACCGTGACGTCGACGGCCAGGACTACGGCCGCTTCGGACTTTCGTTCTTGAAAGCGGCAGGCAGCCCCGGATTCAACCCCGCCCTCGACTTCGACGGTGACGGAGACGTCGACGGCCAAGACTACGGGAATTTTGGGAGACGATTCTTAAAGCGGTTGTCGGAGTAACATTCGATCAATTTCCTGTCAGTTGAGGCAGAATCGGACTTCGGCGGAGTTTTCTGACGATGGTGATCATGCGTTGCGTTATAATTTCGCTGCGTCCCTGCCCGGCGTGGTCTTCAAATCCGTTGCCCCGTCACGTTGAGGTGCGCTGATAGCTTGTTTCTTTAGTGTCTGCTCGATCCATTGACCGTTTCACGGCTACTCCGTTGGAAGTCATGCCAGAATCGTCGCCAGGAACGCAAGACAATGCCGATCCGTGCACCCGCCCTGGTGATCTGTCGGCGTTTGAGTACTCTGAGTTGAAGCGAATGGCCTCGGCGAAACTGAGACACGAACGCTCTGGCGAAAAATTTCAGACGACGGCGCTGGTGCATGAAGCGTTTGTCCGGCTCGCCGACGGAAAATCGACTCCGGAGTGGGAGTCCGACGCCCATTTTTTTTCCGCCGCGGCCGAAGCGATGCGTCGCATTTTGGTTGACCGGGCACGCCAAAGGAAGAGTCTCAAACGGGGTGGGCAATGGCAACGATTGACCGGTTCGGACGCGGCGAAAAGTCTAGCTGCAACTGAATTGGAGGACCGTGTGGTGGCGGTCCATGAAGCTCTAGGCGATTTGGCCGTCGATTCGCCGCGGAGAGCGGAATTGGTCAAGCTGCGTTTTTTTGTGGGGATGACCATCGAAGAAGCGGCACAGGCATTGTGTATTTCCGTCCCGACCGCAAAACGCGATTGGGCTGCCGCCAAAGTCTGGATCTTTCGGCGACTGAAAGAATCGACATGATCCTTTTGGGGGATCGATTTCGCATGTAGCTGGTAGTGGAGATTGGCCGATTTTTCTCGGGTAACACACCGAAGCCGGGATTTGGAATACTCCAGGAAGCACCATGCCCAAGGATCTCGACGCCATTGAGACGTTGCTCGCGATGGCGGTTGAATTGGATGATGACGCAGAGCGAACGCGGTTCATCGACCAGCATTGCGACGAGAGCATTCGCGTTGAGGTCCGGCAAATGGTTGCCGATTACTTCTCCGCCGGTGATTTACTCGATTCCCCAGTCGTCGGAGACTTCGGTGCAGCACTCGATCCGCCTGACGCTCCCGCACAAATCGGACCGTACCGACTCAGGGAGAAGATTGCCGAAGGCGGGATGGGAGTGGTCTTCGTAGCCGACCAGAACACGCCGGTCAACCGTCGTGTCGCGCTCAAGCTGATCAGGCCGGGGCTGGACAGCAAACAGGTGATCTCGCGTTTCGATGCGGAGCGTCAGACGCTGGCTCTGATGGACCACCCCAATATCGCCACGATCTTTGATGCCGGCGCGACCGAGGACGGACGCCCCTTCTTTGTTATGGAGTTCGTGCAGGGGTTGCCGATCACCGAGTTTTGTGAGCAGCAATCGCTGGATCATCGCCAACGATTGGAGTTGTTCCTGAAAGTCTGCGCTGCAATCGAGCACGCCCACCAAAAGGGCATCATCCACCGGGATTTAAAGCCCAACAATCTTCTCGTCACCCTGCATGACGACGTTGCGGAACCCAAAGTCATCGATTTTGGGTTGGCCAAAGCAACGATGCAGCCCATCAACGACGCAACGGTATACACCCGGTTCGGGCAGGTCATCGGAACGCCGATGTACATGAGCCCGGAACAGCTGCAATGGAACAACCAGGACGTCGATACGCGCAGCGATGTCTACTCGCTTGGTGTGATCTTTTACGAGTTGCTGACCGGGACGACGCCCTTCGATAAACAGTCGCTCGGCCGGGCAAGCCTTGATGAACTCCGGCGGATCATCTGCGAGAGTGAACCGCCGCGCCCGAGTCAACGATTGAGCACGTTGGCCGATCGTGGAGGTCAATCAGCCAATGATCGTCAAACACTTCATTCCTTGATGTTGCACCAATCCAATTGCGGCGAGCTTGATTGGATCACTCTCAAAGCGATGGAAAAGGATCGGACGCGTCGCTACCCTTCGGCACGCGATTTCGCCGCGGACGTACGTCGATTCCTTGACAACGAACCGGTCGAAGCCTGTCCGCCGACGCGAGCCTATCGCTTGCGCAAGTTTGCCACAAAGCATCGAAGTCTGCTGACGACGCTGGGGCTGGTTTTGGCGACCTTAGTGATCGGAACGGTTCTGGCCGGCTGGCAGGCCGTCGTCGCGCACCGCGAAGCGGACCGCGCAAACCTGGCGCAGCGGAACGCGGAAGTTCAAGCCGCAATCGCAAGGAGTATGGCGGACAAAGCCGAGCAAGCCGTCCAACAGGCACGTGAATCGCAAGGGCGAGAGTCACAGCAACGTCAGATTGCCGAACGAGCGCTGTATGTCTCCGATACGCGACTGGCGGCATCACAGATCATCGCCGGCGAGCGTGCCCGTGCACTGACCACCCTGCTGAATCATGTTCCCCTCGCCAAAGCTGAAGACCGTCGTTCATGGGAATGGTTCTATTTGCTCGATCGAAGCAAGCAAAGTCGATTGAGCTGGAACGCATCGAATTCGAACATCCGATCAATCGACTGGAGCTCCGATGGCGAGCAGATCGCAACCGCGTCGGAAGATCGTTCGACTGCAATCTGGGACGCGAGCGACGGAAGCCTGGTGAAACGCTTTCGCGCCGGCGTCCGCACGACGTGCAGCGTCGCCTGGCACCCGATCGGATCCACGCTCGCCTGGGGCAGTACTTTTGACGAGTCTCTGATTCGAATCTGGGATCAAGCGACCGATCAGATCATGGAATTGCACGATGACACGTCTTCGATTTGGACGATCCGCTGGAACCACGATGGCTCCGCAATGGTGGTTGGCGCTATTCCGTTTGCTGACCGCGAAAAGTCAAAGAAGATGGGGCACAATTTGGTGATTTGGCGGCAAGTCGATGGCAAGTGGGCTGTGACCGCACGAGGTTTTTTTGAAACGAATCTTCGATCGACCGAGTGGAATTTTGACGATTCGCTGATCAGTGTTGCCGGTGAATACAGTCAGTCATGGTTAGTTGACGCCCACACGTTGCAAGTCGTCTCGACCTTTCCGTCGCAAGGTCGTGCCTCGGCATGGCATCCCACACGAAATCGACTCGCGCGCGGACTTGAGTCGGGTGAGTGCGTCGTGATCAATACTGATAACTCGGAGGAGGTCGCTCGATTTCACGCCGACGGTTCCGGTGTGACTTGCCTTTGCTGGAGTCCCGATGCGAACCACTTGGCTTCATGCGGCAGTGAGGGCATCGCCATTTGGAACACGTCCGATTGGTCCCGGGTGGCCGTTTATTCGGGATTCAGCGGAAGCGTCAATGCAATGGCATGGCATCCGAATTCGCAACGCCTCGCGTCAACCGGAACCGATGGAGCGGTCCATGTTTGGCCGTTGTCGCCACACGAGAATCAATACGATCTCGATTCGGAGTCCGACTTTGCCTGGACGGATGATGGGCTGATCCGCACGCTATCAGATCCATTCACCGTCGTCGATCGCAACGGACGCACCGGAGATATCAAGCGATCGACCCCGTTACCCAGTGCCGATCGGCCGTGGAAACTCCGGGGTCGTAACCTGATTGCAGCGAATGCCTGGGACGGCAAGCAATTAAAATTTAATGCCGCCACGATCAACGCTTCACATCAAGTCGATCGGGAACAATACGACATTCCGTCGATCGCACCGGAGGGACCGTCGGGATTGCGTTGGACAGCCAACCGCCATGGCAACAAATTGGCGGTTGTCGCCATCCGTGGCGGCCGTCCCGCGATCCATGATTTGACGGATCGAAGCGTGACGGAGCTCGACAGTCATGCTCAGCCCTTTAGCCGAGTTCTGTTTTGGTCACCTGATGAAACCATGATCGGACTCATCGGCCATGGCCGTTACGACACCGGAGTTAATCTTTGGCACCTCTGGCTTCATTTGTACGATGCCAACGCGGGATGCCATCTTGCCAGTCTCGATCTGGGGCCGGCGGTTCAGGGTGCCGGTCGATTCGCGTGGAGCCCTGATTCCAGCAGAATGGTCGCAGCGGGACGCGACGGTCAATGCCAGATCATTGAGATGCCAAAACCGAGTGATCGACAATCCGACGACAGAGAATTTCGCGTGCTGCTGAGAAAGCGAATGCACCAATCCGCGGTGACTTCGCTCAGCTGGCATCCGGACGGGACACGCATTGCATCCGTGGCGAGCAATTCGGTCGTCAAAATCTGGGACGTCAACACCGGGGATGTGCTATTAACATTGCCAGTCGAAGGGAAAATCTCGCAAATGGAATGGTCGCCCGACGGGAATCAATTGGCGACCAGGAACGAACAGGGCAAGATCCGAATTTGGGACGCGCGGGATGGCTATGCTTTTGCGTCATCTCGTTTCTTTCAAACGCGTCTCGATCGCAGAGTCGCTGATGACTTCGAGGCCGCGTTGGAAGCCGGAGATTTTGTCACCGCCCGGGAGCGTCTTGGCACATTGCTGTCGCGCGAAGGTACTTGGGGCGTCCTTTCGCATTACCACCTCGGCTTGCTCGATCTTCATGCGGGCGACCCCGCGGAGTACCAAGAGGTTTGCCGTCGAATGCTGGAGAAGTTCAGCGAACAGGAGAGCCCGACCGATTTGCACTTTGCGGCCTGGGCGTGTGCGCTCGGGCCGAGCGCGGTCCAGGATTACACGACCGTGATCGAGATGGCGCGCCAGACGCAACAGGCGGCGCCGGAGAGTCTGCAATTTCGCTGCGGTGTGGGTGCGATACTTTTCCGAGCCGGGCATTACCGCGACGCCCTGGCCACTCTCAAACCCTTGGTCGTTGTCGCCAACGAAGAGAAACTTACGTCGACGGCCTACGTCCGCTACTTCCTGGCGATGACTCTGGATCACTTAGGCAATCGGAGCGGCGCGATAGAACAGCTGTCTTTGGCCAACGGTGAAGCGGAAGCCGAATTGGAATCAAATCCTGCGTGGAACCGTCGGCTGACGCTGCAACTGCTTCGCAAAGAATGCGAGGCCACCGTTGGGCTGTCTCTCTCCTCGACGCAGCGGCGTGTTTCCGGTGAAAAGTGATTGAGGATGGGTCCGCCAGCGAGGCTTTCCCGGGTTTCCGTCAATTCGCTGATCCTTTTTTTCGCCGCTTTTCGCATGAAAGGGTGTGGCATTCCGCGAACCATCCAGGCCTGCCGCGGGGATGGTGTCTTTTTTAGCGGAAATCTGCCGACGGCGGTGAGTGCATTGTCAGTCTGCCCACCACGCGATCGCTGGCTGCACATCCACTGAGACCGATCCCATGAAAACACCCAGACGCGACAAACGGGCCTTTTTTCGGCGGTGTCGTGCAGCTGCTTCCCCAGCGACCCGCCGCAGCGTTCATCGTCGCCACAGCCTCCGCCACGAGCTGCTCGAACGCCGCGACTTACTGGCGGCGGATCCGGCTAACGTGATCGCTCATTTGAGTGGGCACAGCGATCACGCTTCCCAGATTCCCTTCGAGGTTCACACTGAAGATTTCGTCAGCGTACGTGGCACGCAAGTTTTGACATTTCGGGTCGATTCGGCAGCAGGCAGTTCGTTGAACCCCGCGGCCGCAGTGGTCCACGACGCCAGCGGGACGGTCTACCCGCTGAACTATTCGCAGCACGATCTGCCCGGCTCGACGTCCAGTGTGATTGTCGCCGAACTCACACCCGGACAGTACACGCTGGACATCGCGGCCGAAGGCGACAATTCGGGAGCATTCGATGTGTCGGTTGGTCTGGCCGGTGACTTGGATGGCGATGGACAAGTACAGCTGAATGACCGCTCGGCCATGATCGGCCTGCTGCGAGGACGTAGCTACCAAGTGGAAGCCGACGTCAACCAAGACGGCCGGCTGACTTCGTTCGACACCGGTCATCTGCTTCGCAACCTCGGGGTCGTGACCAGCATCTCACCGTTGACTGTGACCGCGACACTCGCCCCCGAGCCAGATGCATCGCTCGCCGATGGCACTTCTCTGACGCGAATCTCCGCACAAACCGTGGTGGGCCAGACAAACCCGTCAGCCACTGCGCAGATGGATGTTGATGGCGACCAACAGTTCGAAACGGATTTGACGGTCGATGGCGTCGGGGCCTTTTCATCAAACATTACCCTGACCGAAGGATTGAACTCCATTGGTGTGATCGCAATGGACCGGTTTGGCCAACAAGCCGAAACCGTGATCACGGTCATGCTTGATTCGACGCCCCCGCCGTTGACACTCAGCCTGGCAGCCGCATCCGATACCGATCCGGTCGGTGACCAGATGACGTCACTGGATCAGGTGACCGTCGAAGGCAAGACGGAGCCGTCCCTGGTGGTCACGCTCTACCGGAACGGCGACCTGTCAAGTGCCGTGGCAACAGTAACAGCCGACGCCGCGGGCGCCTATCAATACGCTTCTCAAGCCGTCGCGCTCGGCACCAACCTGTTCACAGTCGTGAGCTCCGATGCGGCGGGCAACACGTCGCAAGCGAATCTGGAAGTCACTCGCGTGACAGGTGACGTGACCGCCCCCGCAATCGGGCTCTCACTCGTCGTCGATTCGGGCAGCGACAGCGGTGATCGGATCACCAACGAGTCCGACATCGCGGCGACTGTGACCGACGTCAGCACAATCAGCCTAGTCCGTGCCGCGCTGGACGGCAGCGAGGTTGGCGTGCTAACGGAGATCACCCATCGATTGCCAATCGGAGGTGCGATTCGCATCGACGCCGATCTGCTGGCAACACTTCACGGCGGTCCGCTAGCTGACGGCACCTATCAGCTGCGACTCGAAGCGACGGACGAATTCGGCAACCGAGCGCAAAGCTCGCTTTCGTTTACGCTCGACACGACAGCTCCCGTCACGTCGATCGCGACGCCCGAAAACGCTGCAATCACGGACCGCAGCGTCTCGGTTTCAGGTCAAGTCACCGATGCGACGTCTGGTGTTGCACTGCTGCAAGGTCAAAGAGACCAAGGTTCGCTGTTCCAGGTCGGATTCGATGGCACGGGGAGTTTTCTGTTCGAAACTGCACCGCCCGCCGACAGCAGCGAGGATGGCGAGCACACGATCACGATGCATGCAATGGACGTCGCTGGAAACCAGTCCGCTCCCACATCCGCGAGCTACGTCCTCGATACGATCGCACCGACGCTTGCGATCACCGCTCCGGCGGAAGGACTGATCACCAACATCAACGTCAACATCGAGGGAAAGGGTTCCGATGAGCGAACCGGGCTGGCCGCCGTCGAAGCGAAGTTGGATGCCGGAATGTATTTCCCCGTCTCCATCGATGCCTCTGGAAACTTTGCCTTTCCGACGGATTTGCTGCTCGATGGAAGCGCCGACGGTCCGCACTTGGTATCAGTTCGCGCAGTCGACAATGCCGGCAACCATTCCGAATCGGCGACCATCGCTTTCGTGCTTGACGCCACGCCTCCCGAAGCCGCACTTTCGTTGGCCGAAGAGTCTGACACGGATGTCCTTGGAGACCACATCACATCGCTCGATTTGGTCACCCTGCTCGGGCAGACCGAGCCGGGCATTCGCGTTCTCTTCCCCGATGACGGCCGCACGGCGCAGGCGGATAGTTCGGGTCGGTTCTCGTTTGCAAATATCCCGCTGGTTCTCGGCAACAACACGATCGAGTTTGCGCTCACCGATGCCGCCGGCAACCAGGCAACCGCTGCCACCCAGATTATACGAGTCCCCGAGGGCATCACACTGGTCGAAGGCGATCGGTTCACGGTGGTGGCGGAGTTCCCGATTACCGTTCCCGAGCAGCCGTCGCACATCGAAGTCAGTTACGCCAATCTGTTGTTCGATACGGCTGACGATTTCATCAACGACGCGTTCGAAATCGCCTTGGTTGACCGTCAGGGGCGATCACTCGTGCACGCGATTGCCGGCTCCACCGATGCCGCGTTCAATCTGACCGAAGGTGAACCGGCGTTACTCGGAGCGAACACGCTGCATACAGGCGAGACGGTGAAGATTGATCTCGCTCACCTTCCGGCCGGGACTGAGGGGACACTTGTCGCCCGCTTGGTCAACAACGACGGCGACACGACGACGTCGGTGGTGATTCAAAGTAGGGAGATCGTGGCCGGATCGCTTGGGACGCCGCTCGGCGCGGCACCTGTCGCCGCCGCGGTCGGCGCGGTAGACGCACCAAATTTCGCAACGCTCAGCGATGTCACGGGCAGCCTAACACTCGAGTATGGCACTACGTCTTTCAACGAAGACGCCTCGAAGTTATCGACGGAAGTGACGATTCGCAATGACGGAACTTATGCTTTGGATGGGCCATTGGTTGTTGTGATCGACACCGTGAGCGACCCAAGCGTCCGAGTGAGGGACTTTGACGGGTTGACCCCCGAAGGTCGACCTTATTACGACTTCTCGGCGCTACTGGATGATGGCACGCTGCAGCCCGGTGAACAGACTTCCGCAAGACAGCTCGCGTTTTTTGATCCCAACGAAACGCAGTTCACATTTGCATCGACCTTCTACGCGCAGCTAAACCGAGCTCCGGTGTTTACGAGCACGCCAGATGTCGAAGCGATCGTCGGCCGCCCTCACCGCGACGAAGTCATGGCAACGGACCCTGATGGCGACGCGATCATTTACTCGTTACTGATCGCTCCTGATGGCATGACGATCGATGCCCAAACGGGCCGAATCGACTGGCAGACGTCTGCCGCTGACCTGGGCAACCACGCTTTTACTGTCCAAGCCGATGATGGTCGCGGGGGAGTTGCCAAAACTTCGTACACCCTGGCGACCATCGATCCACCGCCGAACCGCCCGCCCGTGTTCGAGAGTACGCCATCGGTAATCGCCCGTGTCAATCAGCATTATGAGTACCCACCTGCCGTACGAGATCCCGATGGAGACGCGTTGATCTTCACATTGCTTGAGGGGCCAGTTGGTCTCAGTGTTGATTCGACCACAGGTCTCCTCTCATGGATTCCTTCAGCTTCTCAAGTCACCAGCAACGTCGCACACCGAGTAGTCTTGCAAGTGTCGGATGGTGCCGGTGGAGTCGTAACTCAAAGGTACGAGATCGACGTTTCAACAGAGGTTGGCAATTCACCACCGACATTCGTAAGCTCACCTCCTTCGCGAGCAAATTTGCCCGGTGACACAAGTGAACGCGTTGGAGACGTAAATCCTAACTCGATCGGCATCGATCTCGCTGCTGCGCAGACACACTCACAGACGGTGTCATTGACGCTACCGGACGCCGGTGTGACTGAGCGATTTGCTGACGTCGTCTTTATCGTCGACGAGTCCTTCAATATGCGAGAGAATACGGCACTTGGGGACATCCCCAAAGATTCGCGTCACGGATGGATTGCCGATGCAGCTTTGGAATTGGAATCGGCATTTGAAACGCAAGGTGTCGGCCCCAATCGGTACGGCCTTTTCGGATTCGGTCAATATGATTCCGCATCTCCGGTCCGAGAGTTTGCGACCTCGGACCATTACAGCACCGCTGCAAAATACTATGACAGTCTTCAAATACGTTCCGCCGACGTAGACAATGATAATGACATGGATCTTATCGGAGACGCAGGTTACGACATCGTTGTCTACTTGAATGATGGAGCCGGTCACTTTGCTCCCGGCGTCGTCTATGCAACTGGATTGAATTACTTCATTGGCTATGAAATCACTGATCTCAATGGCGACGGGAACGCCGACATCGTCGCCACCGGCGGAGCGGTATCGGTATTGCTCGGCTTGGGAGATGGGAGATTTTCAAATTACGAAGTGTACCGTGCTCCGAGACCGCTAAGCCCAAACCTGACGATCGGTGACGTCAACGGCGACCAGATTCCAGATCTTGCGGTCACGCCATTCTTCTATGGTGACGTCTATCTCTTTCTTGGCGACGGTAACGGTGGTTTCTTAACTCCAAGTGAATTCGAGGTCGGCCCCTATCGAAGTGGTTTGGCCTCTCCTCGGGGTGTGGACTTCGGAGACGTAGACGGAGACGGCGATCTCGATTTACTCAGTGCAGCAAATTATGATGGGACGATTGTCGTTTTGCGGGGTGACGGCGCTGGCACTTTCTCTGATGAAACGTCGATGCCTAAAGCGTCGCGCGGTCAGGGACTAGGCAGCGGAATTTTTGTGGATGTCAATCAAGATAATGTGCTCGATATTGCCTATGGATTTGGCCTTTCCTTTCTAATCGGTGACGGTATCGGTGGTTTTTCCCTGGGAACATCCTACGCCGTCAACGACATCTATTCCGCCTATCCTGTTGCCCAGCAATTTGGCGATCTGGACGGAGATGGAGACATCGACGTGGTGATTGACTCCGAAACTGGCGTATCCGTTTTTCTAAATGACGGGAATGGTACTTTCTCGGAACGTTTCGACTACCTGCTTACCAGTCAATCTTTGCAAGCTGGTACGACAATCCTCGCCGACACAGATGGTGATGGAGCCTTGGACATTGTCTTTACCCAACGCGGGCAACACATGTTCATTCTTCGCGGTTTCGGGGATGGCACCTTTGATGGTCCAGTCGTCCGATACGGACCGATCGAGGGTGTCAAGGCTTCAGCGGGGGGAGATCTCGATGGAGACGGCAACAGCGATATCGTTGCGATTAGCACTACGTGGCAAGGCGAAAACCTGATTACGATCGCGTTTGGAAACGGTCAAGGTAGCTTTGATTCGCATGTCGAATTGGCAACGTCGTTCGCTTCGTCCAGCCTGGCGGTTGGCGATGTGGACAACGATGGCGACGCGGATGTCATCGTGGATAACGGCGCCAATCTCGCAGTTTTCCTGAACGACGGAACCGGTGGGATCGTGTTTGACGATTCCTATGCGGTGTCCACCGGGGATCGAATCGGAAGCATTGTGCTGGAGGATCTAACCCGGGATGGATTAGTCGACGTGATCGCAACGAACGCAGGACAATTCTTCGAAACGTTCATGCTTTCTGGATTGGGCGGCGGCAGGTTTTCGTCGAGCGTCGACATTGGCCTTCGTGGAAACGGCGAAGTCGCTATCGAAGATTTTAACGGAGACGGAGTTGTCGATCTCGTTTCTGCAGCGGGTCGTTTTACTGGTATCCAAACTTTGCTCGGCAAACAAGAAGGAGGGTTCAATGTCGCGCCCACCCCATATTCCTCGAGCAATGCTACGGATCTCGTTGTCACAGGTGACGTTGATGGCGATGGTGACATCGACATTGTCACGGCAAATTTCCAACGTACGGTCACCGTATTCGTAAACGATGGAACTGGCGATTTCTCGATTAGCAAAAATTTTGCCGTCAGCAACACTCGGTTCATCACTGCTCTCGCCATTGGCGACCTGAATGGGGATTCTTTCTCCGATGTTGTTGTCTCGGATCGAGGCGGATCTTTCGACGGTGACAGCGTGGCCGTACTCTTTGGAAACGCAATTGCGAACCTCGAAAAACGGGGTGACTATGAAACCGTTCGTGAGCCACGTTCCGTGACGTTGGTAGATCTGAATGGAGATGAAACACTTGATTTCGTCGCCAGTAATTCCTACGCCAGCTCCATCGTTGGTCTGCATGGACTGACAATCGCATTAAACGACGGTTACGGCGATTTCAGTCGCTTTGGGACGGCCGAACAAGTCGCCCGCGCCAGTCAAAGCTTGATTTCGTACGGTGGCAAACCCGATGGCTATCTTGGAATTCACAATGCCTTGGACTACGTCCTGCGGTCCGACGCCGATGTCTACTTTGTTCTGGTCACGAGCAACGATCGTTACAACGCCGATCCTTCGCTGGGATTTGGTGCGATCTACGACGAACTACACGCCCGCGGGGTCCTGTTGAACGTGATCGTGGACGGAGAGTTCGCTGACGGACTTCTGTCGTCCGCTATCGGTGTCGATAGCACCGGCAACGCCTTCGTGGAAAATGCATCTGGCGAGATTGTCCAGCAACCGGGTGGGCAATTTACCTCTGGTTCCGGCAAGGACCATTACGTCGACTTGGCGTGGTCGCTTGGTGGATCCGCCTGGGACCTTGATCTGTTGCGCCGAGACCCCGCTGCGGCTCAGGCATTTGTTCAACAGAGTACAACCGAGCTTTTTGGAGAGGATATCCGTGTCATTGCATCGGACGCGAATGTGCAATTCGTCAATCAATCGGGAACTCGAACTGGAGTCTTGCCAGGCCAAAGTGCCGCGTTCGATATTCAGTTCACGGGTGATGGAAATGCACACGGATTCGATCTTCTGTTTGTCACCGAGGACGGCGGCAACGTCCTCGGCTCGATCCCCGTGGTGATCAACGCGGAGTATGTCTATCAAGCCCAAGCGATCGATCCAGATGCCGAACTGCTGACTTATGCACTGTCGCTTGCTCCCGATGGAGCCACTATCGATCCCAATAGTGGTCTCGTCCGTTGGCGGCCTACCGTGAGCGGCGACTACACGTTTCGAATTTCAGCCCACGACACGCGCGGCGGAGTCGGGTTCCAGGAGTTCAATGTCCATGTGACCTCAGGCGAAGACAACACCGCACCCCAGTTGGATACTCCTGCGCCACCCGTTGCCACGGTCGGAAACGCTTACGAACTGCAGTTGTCAGCCACCGACCTGGACGAAGATCGGCTCTCGTATTTTCTGACGCAGTCTCCCGATGGAATGGGCATCGACACTTCGACCGGGCGGATTCGCTGGTCTGCGAACGCCAGTCAAGTCGGCAGACAGGATGTCACGGCCATTGCCATCGATGGGCGCGGCGGTACGGCTGAAGTGACGTTCACAGTCATCGTAGCCGCCGCACCGGTGAACAATTCGCCACGCATCGAATCAACACCTGCCAGCACAGCCAGTCTTGACGAGCCCTATCTCTACTACGCCCGTGCCAGCGATCCCAATGGCGATCCGATCAGCTGGGAACTGGCGTCGGGACCGGAAGGCATGGTGATAGATTCCTCTTCTGGAATCTTGATTTGGCAACCAACTGCCTACCAATCGGATCCCGTTGATGTGCTTGTCAAGGTGCGAGACAATCGCGGTGGACTCGATCTGCAACGATTCCAAGTTGAGCTTGAACGACCCAACACGCGACCAGAGATCCTTGTCACGCCTGCAACACGAGCCGTGGTCGGTCTCCCACATCAGTATGTTGTCCGTGCGCAGGACGGCGAAAACGATCCGCTAACGTTCAGCACCGTCAGCCCACCCGCGGGCCTATCCATCGACACAGAATCAGGATTGATCAGCTGGACGCCATCCGCCGCGCAGATCGGGTCGCATGCGGTCACGGTTACCGTCAGTGATGGGCACGGACATGTCGCAGTTCGAGACATCGACTTTGTCGTCGTGCCGGACGCACCGAACAGTCCGCCCCAGTTCGCACCCGTGAATCAACTTTCACCGCGCGTGGGCACAGCATTTCGTTTTCAGTTGCAAGCGATCGATCCCGATGGCGATTCATTGACTTACCAGCTCCTCAGTGGACCGTCAGGATTGGTTGTCGCGGCAAACGGAACGATCGACTGGACTCCATCTGCCGAGCAAGCTCTCGAGCAACGTGTGGAAGTACGAGTCGAAGACGGACGTGGCGGGTCCGATGCGATTGAGCTGACCTTGCTCCCTAAACCGGCACTCTTCAATCACATGCCGGAGCTCTTATCGACGCCGCCCGAGACGGCAGTTTCCAATCGAATCTATGCCTACGACTTGATTGGCTATGACGCCGACGGGGATCTGTTGACATGGTCTCTCGAGCGAGCGCCGGTTGGCATGTCGCTTGATCCCATCCGGGGTACTCTTCGATGGGTCCCGCAAGAGGATCAGGTCGGTGAGCATGTTGTGACGATTGGCGTTTACGACGGGCAAGCTCGATTCGGTAGGTCACTCGACACCTATCAAATTACGGTTCGCCCCCTCAATACGCCACCACAGTTTGCCACGGACGCTCTGACACAGGGGGCCGCAGGGCAACTCTATGAGTATCGTTCATCAGCCACGGACATCGACAATGACCGACTCACGTACCATCTGATAAGTGGCCCGAGTGGGATGCTCATGGACTCTTCGACCGGCCGCATTGATTGGGTCCCAGATCCAAATCAAATTGGTACGCACGCCGTTGCGATCCGAGTGGTAGACGGATTCGGTGGAACAGGAGACCAGGCGTTCGAGATCGTCGGCGGCGGCGACCCTATCAATGCCTACCCTTCCATACGAAGTGAACCGCCGTTCTCTGCAACCGTTGACGAAGCATACGAATACTTGCTCGAAGCAAACGATCCAGAGAATGAAACGCTGCAGTATTCCGTCATCGAAGCGCCTGACGGGCTGACCATCGACGCCAATACGGGCCAGGTTTCTTGGCAACCGACAGCCATACAGATCGGTTCCCAACTTATTACACTGGCGGCGACCGACATTAAAGGTGCGAGCGCCGTGCAACGCTTTTCGGTAGTGGTTTTTAGCGAAAACCACGCGCCGACGATTCGCTCGACACCATTCGACGTTGTGACCGCAGGCAATCACTACGGTTACTCGGTCAACGCAAACGACGCAGACGATGATTCGCTCCTGTTCAGCCTGCTGCGGTCTCCCTCCGGAATGACCATCGATTCGCGACTCGGGCGTGTTCAGTGGTCACCGATTGTAGATGATATTGGTGGCCACCCGATTGAAATTCAAGTGAGCGATCGGCGCGGCGGTATGGTGACTCAGGTCTTCACCCTTGATGTGATCGCCGACGCCGTTGCGCCGCAAGTCGCCATCCAAGTCAGCGAAAATCCAGCGACGGTCAACAGTGACGTCTTCGTTCAAGTAACGGCGTCAGACGCTGCCGTCGAATCACTGACACTACACTTTAACGGCGTGCCCGTTGCTCTCGATGGTTCTGGACGTGGTCGGTTCAGTTCACAACAAGCGGGCACATTCGTGCTTGAAGCAACTGCGGTTGACCAAGCAGGGCTGGAGGGTAAGCAGACTGTCCAGATCGAAGTTTTGGAATCGGCAACTGCCGGCGCTCCGATCGTGAGCATTTCGTCTCCAACCTTTGGCCACCAGGTCACGGGGCCGGTCGATGTCATCGGGACGGTCACCGACGATACGTTGGTGTCGTACACACTCTCCTACGCACCACTTGGTGGTGGTGAGTTCATCGAGATTGCCAGTGGCACCGATCCGGTCACCGATGGCGTGCTCGGACGTTTCGATCCGACGCTTCTCGGCAACGACACCTACATCCTGCAACTGTTTGCCCAAGACGCGAGCGGCAAGACATCGACCGAACAGATCTTGGTCGATGTCATCGGTGAATTGAAGATCGGCAATTTTGCTCTTTCGTTCACCGATCTAAGTATCCCGGTCGCAGGGATCCCGATCACCGTCGCGCGGACCTACGAATCGCTGAACGCTTCGTCGGCCAGTGATTTCGGATTCGGCTGGCGTTTAGAGTTTGCCGACGCCGACATTCGCACCAGCGTCGCGAAAACACAGGCCGAAGAAGACCTGATCTACAATCCGTTCTACGACGGCGCTCGCGTTTATGTCACCCTGCCCGGTGGCAAACGTGAAGGATTCACCTTCCGCCTCAATCTTGCCCCCGGTGTGGCCGGCGCGTACCTGGGAATCTACGAAGGCAAGTTTGTTGCGGACTCCGGCGTCACCAGTACGCTGTCTGCGGAAACGTATCAGCTCCGCACCAACGAATCTGGTGAAGCACTCGAGTACCTCTCGGCCTTTCCCTGGAATCCGTTGTCACCGACCTTCGGCGGTGGCCTGACGCTGACGACCGTCGATGGGACACGGTTCAGTTTGGATGGCACCACCGGTGATGTCCGAGAGATTGCGGACCGTAACGACAACACCCTGACGTTTCGTGAGGACGGTATCGTCAGCTCGGACGGCCAGGAAGTCCGCTTTGAACGAGATCCGCAAGGCCGCATCGTTGCTGTGGTCGATCCGCTCGGAAAACGAATCGGCTATTCCTACGACGCAAACGGTAACCTTGCTGCGGTGACCGACCGAGAAGGGAACACGACGCGCTACCTGTACGACGAACCGACTCGGCCGCTTTACCTGACCGAAGTGATTGACCCGCTTGATCGGACGGGTATCCGCAGCGAGTACGATAGCGACGGTCGCTTGATCAAGATGGTCGACGCCGACGGTAAAGAGATCTCGCTCACGCACGATCCGGCCAACCAACTGGAGACCGTCACCAACCAACTCGGATTCCCTACGGTCTTTGAATACGATGACCTGGGCAACGTGATTCGCGAAGTCGATGCCGAAGGCGGCGTCACCCTCAGCCAGTACGGCGACTCGCGGAACCCGACGCTGGAAACGGCGATCACGCGAGTCCTCGCCGACGGCACCGAATTGACCACGACCTACGCCTACGACGCGCGGGGCAACGTCACGTCCGAAACCGATCCGGCCGGCAATGTCACCTGGAGCACCTATGACCCGTTTGGCAACGTGTTGACCTCGACCGACCCGCTCGGTAACACATCGACCCATCGATACGACGCGCGTGGCAACCTGTTGTCGATCGTCGATGCGGACGGCTCCGCGACGACGTTTTCGTATGACTCGAGCGGCAATCCGCTGAGCGTCGCCGTTGGCTCCAACGTGACGGCCTTTCAATACGACGGCCGGGGACGAGTCACGCGGCAAACCGATGCCGTAGGAACAGTCCGAACCTACACCTATGACGCGATCGGAAATCAGCTGACCGAGACAGTCTCCTACAGCACGGCGCAGGGGCCGAGCACTGTGGTGACCGAGTCGACTTACGACGCCGACGGACGTGTCGTCGCTCGCGTCACACGCCAGGACGGAGTCACGCTGGCGACGAGCGGAACGAAATACGATCCGGCTGGCAATCGTGTCGAAGAGATCGACGCGCTCGGCCGTCGCACAAAGTTCGTCTACGACGATCGGGGCCTGATGACCGAGACCATTTATCCGGATGACACGCCTGCGGACGATACCGACAACCCGCGAACTCGCACCGAGTACGACGCGGCCGGTCAAGTCATCGCTGAAATCGACGAACTGGGTCGGACCACACGTTTCATCTACGATCGCGTCGGAAGACGCACCGCCACGATTCATCCCGACGAGACGCCGGGGGATGACACCGATAACCCACGCACCGAAACGCAATACGATGCAATCGGTCGGGTGCTCGCGGAGATCGACGAACGCGGCAATCGCGTCGAGTTTCGCTACGACGCGGTTGGGAACCGCACCGAAACCATTCTGCCCGACGCGACGCCCGGTGACCTCAATGACAATCCCCGGCTTCAAGATCAATACGACGCGTCGGGTCGACGGACCAGCAGCACTGATCCGCTCGGAAACACAACGCGGTTCGTTTACACCGGCGGCGGGCTCCCGCTCGAAACCATTCTCCCCGACGCGACACCGCTGGACCTAAGCGACAATCCGCGTTTGCGCAGCGAATTCGACGACCAACGCAGACTGATCGCACGGATCGATGCGGCGGGACGGTCGACCGGGTACGAATACGACGACCTTGGCCGCTTGGCAGCAGTCCTGCAAACCGTCGATAGCCGAGTCTTGCGGACAGAGTACGAGTACAACGAACTCGGTGGATTGATTGTCCAGCGAGATGCCGAAGGACGCGAAACTCGTTTCGAATACGACGCTCTGGGGCGCCGGACCGCGACGGTGCTGCCACTGGGCCAGCGTAATAGCACCCAATATGACTCCGTAGGACGGGCGGAATCGACCACGGATTTCAACGGCGATACGATTGCCTATCAATACGACGCTCGCGATCGGCTGACGTCGAAACTGTTTCCGGACACCACGACGGTCGAATTTGGCTACATGAGCAACGGGCTGCGTGAGAGTGTCGTGGACGCTCGCGGAACGACGACGTTCCAGTACGACGCTCGCGACCGACTGCTGTCACGCACCGATCCGGACGGGCGAACGATTTCCTACACCTATGATGTCGCGGGCAATCGAACCTCCCTGACGATTCCTTCCGGGGTCACGACCTACACGTTCGATGAATTGAATCGTCAGTCCACAGTGACCGATCCGGAAAGCGGCGTGACATCCTACGCCTACGATGCGACCGGACGGCTGGTTCTGACCACGCTGCCCAACGGCACGAGCGAAATACGCGAGTACGACGTGCAGAACCGCTTGCTGTTCCTGGAGAATCGATCCGCCACGGACGTGATCAGCAGCTATCGGTACACACTCGACGCGACCGGAAATCGCACCGCGGTCGACGAGCACGATGGCCGCCGAGTCGAGTATGAGTACGACGAGATCTACCGACTTGTCGAAGAACGCTTCTTTGATCCCGGCGACAACGTTGTTGACCGCACGATCAGCTACCTGTACGACGACGTCGGCAATCGCCAGTCGCGAGCCGATTCCAGCGAAGAAACGACGACTTACAGCTACGACGACAACGATCGTCTGCTCGATGAGACGCTCGACGGCATCGTCACGGCTTACACGTATGACGACAACGGCAACACGTTGTCGAAGCAGTCTCCGACCGACACCGTCTTTTATCATTGGGACTTCGAGAACCGACTCGTCGGAGTCGACACCGACGGAGACGGCAGCATCGACGTCACCAACCAGTACGACGCCGACGGCATCCGAGTCTCACAGACCGTCAGCGGAGAAGAAACACGATTCCTGATCGACGCCAACCGCCCCTATCAACAAGTTCTCGAGGAGTACACCCTCGGCGGCATCATCAAAGTCACCTACGTCCACGGCCACGACCTGATCTCCCAGAACCGCCACGGCGACACCGGCAAGTCGTTCTACCACGTCGACGGGCTGGGGAGCACGAGGGCATTGAGCGATGCGTTGGGCATCGTCACGGATCGCTACATTTACGATGCGTTTGGTCGGATGACTGGGCAGGTGGGATCGACGAGCAACCTGCATCTGTTCGCCGGTGAGCAACGGGATCCACACCTGAGTCTGCATTATCTGAGAGCGAGGTGGATCGATGTCGTGAACGGGAGGTTTGAAAGTGCCGACCCCTTTCCGCCTTTTTTGCGACAGCCTTTGACCATTAATCGCTTCGCTTACACCGTCAATAATCCCATAAACTTGACTGATCCCACGGGTCTGTTTTCAATTTCAGAGGTATCCGTTGCTCAGGATGTACGTGCGATTCTTGGAAGCATCGCGCGAACGGGCGTTTCAAAGCGATTGACTTCGCCGATGAATTTAGTCGACTTTGCGAGCGGAGTGGTAGATGTAGTTTTCATCGCTTCAGCATTTATTACTGCCCAGTCGGCGGGATTCACACCCGGCTTCAATTTAACGCTTCATCGTGGTGGGAGATTCGCGAGAGTCACGGACATCACTGTAGCTGTGGATCTGAAAGGTATTCTCAAAACAACCATCAAGGTTCAGGATAAGGCCGGCAAAAAGACTTCCTTCTCCATTGGCTACGATTTTGAGAAATCGCAACTATCAGGCGTATCCGCTGGTCGGTCATTTGAGCTTTGGTCTCTTCCCGGACCAACAAAGCACATTAAGCTGGCAAAGCTGTTGGTGGGAGCGAAGGGTGTTGCCCCTTTCAGCCCCGTTAGTAAGGCGAGAGACGTTGCTCAGGTTTACATAGAATTTTCGTTCCTAAACACGTTTAAGCTAAACAGAGCGATCTTCCCGAATTTCTAGACGGGACGCATTCAAAGAACCATCAAAGGGGTCAGGTCTCTTTATTGGGCATCGGGCGTGTTGGAGAGGGGTAAGTGTTGGACCGTGCCATGGTGAATCGTGGAACGGTCTTTGATTGAACATTTGAATTTTACTACTACGGAGAGATCATCATGATTGTGATTCGCGCCTTGTGTTTTTCGGTTTTTGCTGCTTGGGGATCGATGGCCAGTGCCGGTGTGATGCTGGACATGGACGCCGGGTCGACTGATTTGAGTCACCTGACCGTCGGTGATTCGTTTACCGTCGAGGTGTCGTTGAGTGGGTTGACCGGCGAACTCGCGGCGTTGGCCGGGTCCATCCAATACACGCCACTCTTGACGGCCGACGAACTCAGTTTGACACCGGGCGCGATCGTCCCTGATCCGAGCGATCTGTTGCTTGCAGTTGACCCCGTGCTCAATGATGTCGATGCAGAGTTCTTTCAGTTTTCCGGCCCGAACATCTCGGCGGACGGGCAATTCTTCTCCTTCCAACTCACTGCGACATCGGTGGGAACGGGATCGATCGAATTTGCTCCCTTTTCGTTGTTCTACTTGGACCAGGATTACGTTTTGGGCTTGGACATTGCGACCAACGCATTGGACTTTACGGTGACCTCGGGGGCGTCTGGCGCGGTTCCCGAGCCGACGTCGTTTGCGATTTTCTCGATGCTGCCTTTGCTTGCGTTCGGCTCACGACGCCGGCGAAAGTGTTGATCGTGTGACGACCAGTCCTATCATGCAGCATTTGAAACCTCTCGCCGTGGAAGTCTTGGAACGTCGCTGCATGCTGGCCGCATGGTTGGTCGAGCTGCCCGCGGTCGGCAATGTCTCCGCCATCGCGCAACTCTCCGCTGACCGTTCGGTTTGTGTTGCGTACCAAGGCCCGACGGGATCGGGAACGATCACTCTCCGTCGCACGACGGACGCGGCACTCGAAACGACAATTGATGAGATTGGTGGCGATGGGGAAACCGGCGTGCCACTGGCAATTCACGACGCCGTGTTTAAAAAGGACGGACCGCTGTCATTGGCCGGATCCGCCGAGACGCAACGTTCGATTCCGGGCGGAGGCGGCGAGCCGGTGGAGTGGATTGACCGTGTACCGACGCCGCGTGGGTTGGCTGAAACGGTTGTCGGCAACTCAGGCACGTTTCATGCGGTCGCAGCGGATGGGCGATTGGTCGGTGAAGATGACTTGCTGCCGATTGTTTTCGAAAATGGCGAAACGTTCGCACTGCCATTGCCCGACGGGGACGCAATCGGGAGTGCCAACGATCTCAACGAGGATCGGATCGTTGGCTATGCCAATGATGATGCGATTCTGTGGACGGTGGAACAGGGGCAGTGGCACCCAACCGTTCTGCAGCATCGATCAAGCGATTCGTTTGGTGCGGCCAACAGCATCTCCTCTTACGGCATTGTCGGCGGAGTCTTGTTGCGAGCCCCTGATGAAGGAACGGCAGCGGAAGAAGTCGCCGTGCTGTGGGACCGCAACGGAGCGGTCCTGCGAGAGTTTGTGGTTGAGGGCGGCAGCAGCGTCACGCACGTGATCGATTACCTGGCGGCGATTGAAACGAGTGACGGAACGCTGATCTACGATCCCAACCAGAGGACCGTCGCCGAACTGGGCGAAAAGCTATTGGCGTTCGGATTGCCCAACGTTCCGACCGGACCACTGCGTCTGACCGACCTGGAACTCAGTGGCGACGGGGAGCAGATACTGATTCTGTTTGAATCGGGAGGAAATGGCGAGACCCGTCAGTATGCGGCCGGCGTCGGTGTCAGCGAACTGGGCATCGGGGGCCAGCATCCTTGGGATCGCCATGACGTGAACAACGACGGTCAAGTCACACCGCTCGATGCGTTGTTTGTCATCAACAGGCTGAGTCGCGATGCAAGCGACACACTTCCAACGCCACGAAAATTTGATGAACCATTCTATGACGTCACCGGTGACGATCGCGTCACACCGCTCGACGCCCTGCACGTCCTCAATCATCTGCAGCGACGCGGACCATAACGGATTGCTCATCAACCGCCGCTGCCGATAAACGTCGACACTCTTTTTGGTGCGGCGTCGCTGTCGCTGGGCGGCGTTGTCCTTCTTAACGCCACGTCAACGTTCACCGAGATCATTGACACTTTATCGCTGCCGGTCGACGATGTTCGACTGACGCGTGCCGATGGAACCGAGAACCGGCTGGCCGCGGAGAGCAGTGTCACGTTTGAGGATCGTGGCAATGGCCTCGTTCGGATTGGCGGCATTTCGTGCGAGGTTTTCTTGCCGATCCACAAGTTGCGAGCTTCACCTTCAAGGCCGAGGGTGCGGGAATCACCGACTTGGCTGGCAATGCTGGTTTGGCAAACGCATCGACGCGTTTGGACGATCGACTTGGATTCGCCAGGGGGGCCGACCAACCTGAGGTGGCGTTTCATGTTGGAAGCAACGCTTGAAAATTCGTCGCCGGTTCGAGAATAGAATACCCGCGCGGCTGATCTGTCGAAAGCATCGTCCTGAACGACGGAGACAGCCAACGTTCCGCCATTAAATCGATGACGATCACGTTCAACCGAGCCGTCGACCTGGAATGGAGCGGCGACGGGCCGTTTCAACTGTAGCACGTCGAAACAGGTGATTTCGTCAACTTTCGGTCGCAGATGACGGAGCAAACAGACAAGACCGTCGTGACGCTGCAAGCTGCCGCCGGAACACACGTCGATGGCATCGGTCGCCTCAAAGACGGACGGTATCAGCTCACCATCATTGCCACACAGGTTTCCGCGGAGGGCTTTTCGCTGGACGGTAATCGCGACGGAGCCGTCGGCGATGACTACGTTTTTGGAGCTGATGCGGCGGATCGTTTCTTTCGCTTTTTTGGGGTCAGCGACGTGGACGGCCAAGATTACGGGAATTTCGGGCTGCGATTCTTGAAACGCTTGGCACAGTAGGCGCCTGACGTGAACAACTGGCCAAAAATCTCCATCTGGGCGTCAATTCGAGGCAACTTTAAGCACACTGGTGCGTCACATTAGTCCTCATTGGCGGTGTTCAATGCCGCCGATCGAGGCGTCGAAATGGGCGGTGATGGTATTTGACACGTTTTGGTGTATCTTCGGCCAGATGGCCGGAGTGGAAGAATTAAATCGGATGGGTAATCACGATGTGGCTTAGGGGGCAACGTCCCACAACCAAGAATCTCACCAAGCACGAACGCCGCAAGTCGCTGCGACGACGGCGGTCGGGGCTGGAAACGTTGGAGGACCGTCGTTTGCTGGTGGCGACGATCTCGGTCACCGCGGAGACGCCGGTCGCGATTCCCGAAGACCCGCTCAAACGGATCGTGTATTCGATGACGCGGGATGAAACCGATGACTTCCTGACGATCAAGTTTGAACTCTCCGGAAACGCCCTCTACGACGTCGACTATACCGCTCGCGAGATCGAGAACGACACGATTTTCTTTCCCGACGAACCTCCGGCGACCGGACCGGTGACCGCGACGGCGACGTTCTATCCGGGCGAGTCGACCGTCAAACTGTCGGTCAAGCCGATCCGGGACAGCCTGATCGAACGTGACGAAAACGTCGTCGTGACGATCGTCGCGGCGGACGAGTTTGGACCGGTCTACGGTGCCGCCGCTCATTTCGTCACCCGACGGCAAACCGATTATTATGTCGTCGATGATGAAAATCGGCTGGCCACCGTGGACGTCGAAACCGGTTGTGTGCATGTCCTCGGCACGATTGCCGCCGCCCAAACGATCACCGACATCGCGTTCACCGACGACGGTGACCTGATCGCGATCACGGCGGATCGCTTGTACGAAGTCCACCCGGAACAAATCGACGCCGGCGTGATCGCATCGACCTTCATCAACTTCCACGGCATCCCACACGCCAATGCCCTGATTGACAGCCGCGACGGCGACTTCGGCAGCGAATCGGGTGACCTGTTTGCCGTCGGCGCCAACTTCCTCGATCTCAAACTTCTGGATCTGGAAAAGTCCGGCGATCTGCTCGTCCTTCAAAATGTGACCACGGTCTTCGATATCGACGGTGCCCTGGCTGCCCGTCTACTGGCAAGCGATTACATTTCCAGTGGCGATCTCGATTATCTTTCGGCGGGGAATTTGATTCTTACGGCACGACGCCCCAGTGAGAGTTTTGATTCCCTGATTGAAATTCAGACGCCGGGGACCGGTGGCACGATCGAGAACGCTCCCAAGCCGGCCCAAGATCCGGGCGAAAATTTTATCGACGTTTACGGACTCGCGCTGGACGGCAACGACAGCTTCGCCTTTGCCGGACACACGCTCCTGTCGGTCAACCAGTTCACCCGTGACACGTCGCGTCAATTGGAAATGACCGGTCGCCCCTATCTGGTCGGCTCAATGGCTTCAGCAGTCGGAACCATCATCGGGGATCCGGCCGATCCACCGGTCGTCACGCTCAACACCCTTCGTAGTGACCCCGGCGATCTGGCACATGGAACCCAGCCCACGTCTTGGATCCAGCAACGGAGCCAGTTGCGCGACATCGTGATCGAACTTGGGGCGAGCATTCCGAGCATTCCCTCCGACGGGATTGTGTTGACCAATTTGGGAGTGACAGGGTTTGAAACGCCCGTCGAGATTGCGTTGCGTAGTGACCAAGTCGTCTTTGAACCGGGCAGCACGACGATCACGATCCAGCTGGACGAAGGTCAGCTACCCGATGGCCGCTACCGATTGGCGCTTTCACCCAGCGTCACCACCGGTCCCCAATTCACATGGACCGGCGATCGTCTCAACCGGTTCTTCGTCTTGAAGGGTGATTGGAATGGCAACGCCCGTGTCGACCTGTTGGATTTTGCGACGTTCGCCTACTGGTTCGGCAGCTCGACCAGCCTGGCGCCACCGTACGTTGATTTGGATGATTCGGGAATCGTGGACGTCGGCGATTTTGCCCCCTTTGAAAACCAGTATGCCGACTTGGTCGCATTGCCCGGCGCGCCCGATCCGGTGACTCCGGACTTGGTGAGCAAAACGGAACTCGATCGGGCGCTCACCTCGGTGCTCAATCCACTCAACGTCAACGGTCGCGACCAGGTTTCTCCGCTGGATGCCTTGAACGTGATCAATCGTCTCGCCTCGGGTTTTCCGACGGCGACCGATTGGCGTTTCGATGTCAACCGCGATGGAGACATCACACCGCGTGATGCTCTCCACGTGCTGAATTTCCTGGCCCTGCAATCACCGCCACCGCCCGCGTCCCAGTCGCCCGCGTCCCAGTCGCCCGCGTCCCAGTCGCCGGAACGTTCGTCGGCCGTGACTTCGTCGGTCGCTGTGCCGTCGCCGTTGGTGAATCAGGACGACGATGAGGATCGGCTGCGATTGGAGACGGTGGATGAATGGTTCACGGCCCTGGGTGGCGTGCGAACGGCGGTCTGAGATCAAGGTAGGGCATGCTGTGCATGCCAGATGTCACGCACAGCGTGACCTACGAACTGCGACCCCGTCGGGGTCGAGGTCGCGCTTCGTTTCGAGCCCGGCGGTGTTCGCTGCGCTCGACCGTCGGCTAATTGCTGCAATCCCTTTCGGGATCATCCGAGTGTGGTCAAACGCGGCGTCCCGTTGCTACACCCCCGCGGAAACGACGGTGCTGCCACGGCGGGACGTCTCGGACTTGGCCTCCAAACGACGACGAAATCGGACGTGTCGCCGCCGCGTCCATTCCACCAGCGGTCGCCAAACCGCCGCGGTCAATCGATACTTGATCAGCAGGTGCCACATCCAGTTGGAGCGTTTGTACAAATACGACATCGCCAAATAGGCGGGGACCGCACGCCAGTCTTTCGGACGCCGACGCCAAATCGACGCGTGTGAAAACAGGCGGTCGTAACAGAGTTCGTAACCGGCCGCCAACTGCTCGGGACTCATGTGCTTGGGCCGAAACACGACGTTGGCCGTGTCATACTTGCTCCAATCGCGATGCAGCAACCGCCCCTCGGATTCCAACTGGCGAAACAGCGGTGTTTCCGGATAAGGCGTCATGATGTGAAACGTCGCACACTCAAGGCGGTTCTCTTCGACCCAGCGAATCGTGTTTTCAAAGACGTCTTCGCGGTCGTGGTCGAACCCCAACACAAAACTTCCGTTGACCTGAATGCCGTTGTCGTGCAATAGCGTGACACGACGCGCGTAGTCTTCGGTGTTCGGGCTTCTTTTCTTGGCGTCGCTGATGTTCTCGTTTTGCAACGACTCGAACCCGATGAACACGCCGGTGCATCCGGCCAGCGCCATCTCACGCACCAAGCCGGGGTCGTCGGTGACGTCGATGCTGACCGCGGCACTCCAGATCTTCTCCAGCGGCCGCAGCGCACGACACAACTGTCTCAAGTACTCGGGCTTCGATCCCAGGTTGTTGTCGGTGAACACCGCGTACGGTTGCCCGTCACGTTGAAACTCTTCGGCGATCTGCTCGACATCTCGCATCAGGTAAGGCATGTGCAAGCCCTTGGTCGAGAGGTAGCAAAACCCGCAGCGATTGTGGCAGCCGCGCGTCGCGATCAAACTGGATGTCGTCAAGAAACTGTTGCGTGCCAACAGATCACGTCGGGGCGGCGGATCGTCTCGATAGGGTCGGCGAAAGTCGGCGCGATAGGTGGCTTTCAAACGGCCGTTGTTGACGTCACGCAGAATCTTCCCCCAGAGGGCAACTCCGTCACCGATCGCCAGTGCGTCGGCATGCGGTGCGGCCTCATCGGGACAAGACATCACGTGTAGGCCCCCGAGGATGACGACGGAGCCGCGTTGGCGATACCAGCGGGCAAGCTCATAAGCTCGCCGGGCAAACGTCAGATGGACCGTGATGCCGACGACCGCCGGCATCGGGTCGCTCGGCGGCGGCCCCTGCAGCAGGTTTTCATCCCAATACCGGACCTCCCAATCCGGCGGCGTGCTGGCGGCGACACTGGTCAGCGCCAGCGTCGGCGTCAATACATGTTTGCCAAAACTGGCGTGCGGATCCTTGGGATAGAACGGGTTGATCAATAACGCCTGACGCTCGCGGACCGGAGGCGTGGGCAGGTGCGGATCAAGGACGGGAGCGATTCGCATCGCGCGGGGGACCCAACGTTTCATTTCATCCGTCCTGTTTCTTCGTGGCAATGTCCCAGACGCAGCAGCGCGTGGTGAACCTGGTCGATGGTTTCGTCCAGCGTCGACGTGCCGGCAGTCAACCCGATGTTTTCAAAGGCGTCAAACCATTCCGGCCGGAGATCTTCGGCCGACTGGACATGAAAGGCCGGCCTATCCTGTTGCCGGCAAAGGTCGACCAGCCGCCGCGTGTTGTTGGAGTTTTCTCCGCCGACCACAACCACGGCATCAACGCGTTCGAGCAAGGTCAACATTGCCGCTTGCCGACGCTTGGTCGGGTGGCAAACTGTGTCAACGAAGCGAATGTCGGCGCCGCGGTTCTGGAGATGAATCTCCCGAGTGACCGATTCAACCACGTCGCTCGGCATCGTCGTCTGGCTCACGATGCCAAGCCGGTTCGATTCATAAACCGCAACGTCCTCGACGCCGGCGACAACGTCGTAGGCATCCAGATCATCGACAATCCCTTGGACCTCGACGTGCCCCCTCTTTCCGATCACGATGACGTGCCGACCTGCGGCCCGAAGCTCAGCTGCAGCGTCATGAACGCGTCGAACGAGTGGACAGGTCGTGTCGATCAATTGTTTGCCGGCGGACCGCAATCGCTCGCGTTCGGCGTCGCTGACTCCATGTGCAGTGATCAAGACCAACGGGGTTTCGGCGCGACAGTCACGTTGCTGTTCATCGGATTGTCGAAACCCCGCATCGGCGAGCCGCTCGTTGACGATCCGGTTATGCACCAGTTCTCCGTGGATCGTCACTTGAGTCGGGTCCTCGACTTCCGCAGCGATCTGCAATGCGTCGCGTACACCAAAACACATCCCCATCTCGTCGGCGCGAATCACATTCATGGAAGGTCCTGCAGCCCTGGCTTTGCAATACAAAGTGAACAAATAAAAAAAGAGACGTCGCTCAGGCCGAAGACCAGCCACGCGAATCCCGCAGGCGGCGACTGGAGGCTTCGGCATGCGGCGCGGCATCGAGCTGGGCATCGGCGATCACCCGTTCCAGTTCGTTGATGTAGTCGGCAAAGCGGGAGCGTCCCACGTCGGTCAGGCGATACATGGTTTGGGGCCGTGTTCTGCCGGTGCCCTTCCAGATTTCAACCAGCCCCGCGTCGCTCAAGACGGCCAGATGACGACTCAGGTTTCCGTCGGTGAGTGAGCAGAGTTGTTTGAGATCGTTGAACAGCAAACCGCCGTCATGCGCGGCCAGGGAGGCAAGAATGCCCAGCCGGGCCTTTTCATGCATGACGCGATCGAGTCCGCCGTAGGCGAACCGGCCCGATCCGGCAGGGGCGGGCTGCGAGCTTGTCGATTTCGGGTTTCGTTTAGCGGGCATCGGGTCGCTCCAGATACCAATACAGAATCGCGGCGCTGAGAAGCTGGCCGCCGCCGAAGGTGACGAACATCAGCCATGGGGAAAATGCATGCTCGCCCTGTCCCCACTGCAGGCATCCACAACCACAGGCGATGTAATAGGCGCCGACCCAAAACACCTGACGTGGCATCAGACGATAGGAGGCAAACACGCCGAGGCCGAAGATCAATGCCCAAAGCCCGGGCAACATCCAGCCGACCTGGGGGGCATACCGATAAATCGAGAGCGTCATCAACGCCCCGACGACGATGCAAGGTGCGAATTGTTCGACCGCCAGACGCGTCATCTCACGCGATCGCCCCGCGCCGTTGATCTCGCTGCGCCAGATGAATTCGGCAGCCACCACCATCACGCTGACCGCGGCGACAGCGACCCAGCCGACCAAATAACGTCCCAAATCCGTCGCCGGTGTTGCGACCCACTGCGATTGAAACACCGCGGCGGTCATCCCGATCACGGCGGAAAACCCAACGGTTGCCGATCGATAGCCGCGAAACATTTCGCTCCGCGCGACGCACGCCCGAATTTCGGAGATCTGACGAAGCGCCTCGCGAAGTTCCATCACCGTGGCCCGGAGTCGAAGAGAAACAGAGTTACTTTGCATTACAAAGTACAAAGTCCGGCGTGGCCCGTCAACTGTTTTTTCGCCCCGTGCCGCGATGATTTCGACAACACACGCCCTCCGCTTTGACGCGATCGCGTCAAGCATCGAATTGTGGTTTCGCGATCTGCCGGGCACACTTGATGATTGACCGGCGTGACCGGCAGGAGGAAAATCAGGAGGTCACGAAAACGGGCAGGATGGCCAACCGGACGGGGAACAAGCCATGGCTGAGAAGATTATCGGCGTCGGACAACAATCTGATCTGGCGGTGATTGCCGAGATCATCGAAGCCGAGATCCGCCGGACCTATGGGGGAGCGAAACTAATCGCCGCGCGCGCCAGCGGGATCGAAATGCAGGCGCAGCGCAAGGGTTTTGATGGCCCCTTCGACTCCTACAAGATTCGCATCAGCGCCGATCCCGAGACGCTTGCGGCACTCGGGGAATCCGCCCAATCATTTCCACCCAACGCCGCGGTGACTGAAGAAGAAGGCGTTTTCTGTATTGAGTTTCTCAAGGTGGCGCATCACAGCGCCGCTTCCATGGATGCGGTGAAGGAGATCTCCGGAAAGCTGCTGCTGCCCGACGTCTGGCGTTTTCAAGGCGAGCGTTTTCGGCGTGAAGTACTCCGTCCGCACCGATTGATGGAAGCGATGGTAAAGTTTCGGGCCAGCGATCTTCATTTGTACCCCGACGCCGATCCGGTGTTTCGCGTTGATAACGCGATCCGGCGTTCTGATTTACGGCACCCGCTAACGGCCGATCAGATCACGGCGTTCATCAAAGAGCTGGCGCCGGAAAAGGACTGGAACGAGTATCTGGAACATTCGCAATGCAGTTTTCGATATCACCAGATCGGAGTCGGATTCGCTCGGGTCTCGGCGTTCATTCGCGGCGGGGTCCCCCATTGCACCCTGCGTTTTCTGCCCGAGGTGATTCCCTCCTTTGATGAGCTACAAATTCCCAGTGATGTGATGAAAAAGTTGGGCGGCCTGCACTTCGGGTTGGTCCTGGTCACCGGGATGACCGGCAGTGGAAAATCGACCACGGTCGCATCTTTGATTGATTGGATCAATCAGAATCAGGCTCGGCACATCCTGACGATCGAAGATCCGATCGAGTACGCCCAGGTCAACAAGAAGTCGATCGTTTCCCAGCGGCAAGTCGGTGAAGACGTGGAATCGTTCAACGAGGCGGTTCGCGCGGCGCTCCGGCAGGACCCCGATGTGATCTTCGTCGGCGAGATGCGCGACAGCGATACGATTCGTTCGGCGATCAGTGCTGCTGCGACGGGGCACCTGGTCATCAGCACGCTGCACGCGAACACGGCTTCGGAAGTCATCACTCGAATCGTCAGCTTCTTTGACCCGATCGAACGCGACCTGGTGCGGCTGCAGTTGCGTGATTGTGTCAAGTGTATCATTTGCCAGCGTCTGGTCGCCAAATCCAATGGCGGACGCGTTCCGGCGTTGGAGTTCCTGTTCAATGACACCAAGCAAATCGCGGACTGCATTTTGTCCGGCGACGCACAGGGGATTCGTGCCGGCATGCAGCAAGTGATGTCGGAATCGTTTATCGTTGAGAAGTATTTGGTCGATCTAGCGAAGCAGGACGTGATCACCCATGATGAAGCGGTTGCCCACGCCGCCAACCATGACACGTTCGAGCAGATGTGGCACGGCAATTACGCCCCGCCGACCATCGATTCGATCAAGCAGCACTGAACGAAGTGATTCAGGAACGAGCTTTTGACAGAGAACACGAGCCATCGCAGCGAAAGCTTGCTGACCGAGCACTTTCGCGAAACGCGTCGCCAACTGCGTGGACTGTTGCTGAAGATCTGGGGCGGCGGATTCCTGGTCGTCTTGTTCGGATTTGCCCTCGCCTGGTTCTTCATCCAGCCGGCCCCGCCGCGCACCATCGTGATGGCGACCGGATCCGACGATGGGGCGTATCACCGATTCGCGATGCAGTACCGGGACTACCTGGGACGGCAGGGCGTGACGCTTGAACTGCGTTCGACGGCCGGTTCGATCGAGAACTATCGGCTGTTGGAATCCGATCCGGAAGTCAATTTGGCGATCGTTCAAGGCGGCACGGCGCCGAACTCAATCGGCGGCGGGGTGGAAATCGAAGCCTTGGCCAGCCTCTATTTCGAACCCCTGTGGGTGTTTTACCGCGGCGACGAAATGCTGGCCGACCTGCGAGACCTGAGAGGGAAGACGATCGCGATCGGCCGCGGCGGCAGTGGAACCGAATCGATCGCGACGTTGTTGCTGGACGAAAACGGGATCGATGCCGACTCCGTCTCGACTCGGGTGCAAGCCGGAGGCCGCGATGCCGTCGAGCGTCTGAAGAACGGTCAGGTCGACGTCGCCATGTTCGTCCTTTCGCCGCAATCGACGTTGATCCGCGAAATGATCGCTTCGCCCGACATCCATCTGCTGAGCTTTGAGCGGGACGATGCGTACGTTCGCCGTCACCCGTTTCTGACCGCCGTCACTCTGCAACGCGGCGTGATCGATCTGCAACATGATTACCCCAATCAAGACGTTCAGCTGATCGCCCCGGCGGCGAACTTGATCGCCACCCGATCGCTACACGACGCGCTGATTCCACTGCTGTTGCGGGCGGCATCGCAAACCCACCGCGGGCACGAAAGCCTGCTGCAACCGGGCCGCCTGCCATCGACCGAGTTCATCGAGTTTCCGCTGAATCAATCGGCCCGGGTGTACTTTGAAGATGGGCCACCGTTCCTGCAAAAATACCTGCCGTTTTGGGTCGCGTCGGCCATCAGTCGGGGAAAGATCCTGTTGTTGCCGGCGTTGACGTTGCTGCTGCCGTTGTTTCGCATGGCGCCGCCGCTGTATCGCTGGCGGATCCGCTCGAGGATCTATCGATGGTACGAGATCTTGCGCGGGATCGAGTCCGAATTGCGCAACGAATCAAACCTCCAGCGGTTACAGAAAAATGTGACAACGCTGGTTCAAATGCAAGGCGAACTGGATGACTTGAAATCCGTTCCACTTTCTTACATGGAAGAGTTCTACAATCTGCGTTTGCACGTCGAATTCGTTCAGCGACGTATCCAGAATGCGATTGCCGAACGCGAGCCGACCACTGCGGCCGACGACGAAGCTCCTCCCGAACCGGCCGATCTATCCGTCCCGAGTCAATCTGCCACCGATGATCCTGCCGCGGCCGCGCCGCACCACCCCGACCAAGCGTCCGACGGTATCGCAGGATCATAAGTTCTGGGGCACGGCGGATGAGAAAAGCGAACCACACTGATTTTGAACCGTCTCGTTGAAACGGTGGCAGTTCGACGTGAGCCAGATGTCACGCACCGCATGTCCGGCGACTACGCCTCGCTCCCAGGTAGAACCTGGGATCGAGAATCGCCTCGGGGCAAGTCCCCTTGGCATCGGGTTAGACGGCTGCTCGAGAAATCAACCGTTTGAAGAACCCGCTTAGCCCCTTGGGGCGAATCGTCGCCGGGGCGGACTCGGCGGTGGCGGACTCGGCGGTGACGACTTGTGGCCCAAAGTGTTCACGCCAATCCTGTTCGGCGTGTTCCCAGCCGACGTCATAGCCGGCCTTTTCACTTAAGAAATACTTGTGTTGCTCGATTTGAGCGATTTCATTTTCGGAGAGTGTCGACGGAGCGTTAGGCATCATTTGCTTCCTTGACTTGATCGGATGGAACTGATTCCCCGTTCAAGCGATGGCTGCCAACAGATGCGAACTGGTGACGACCACGACTCGACGGAGACGGACTCCCAGATTGTTCGCTTCCCAACCCGCCCGTCAATCTCATCTCGGCAAGGATCGTCATCGGCCCCGATAGCGGCATCCAGTTTCACCCTACGGGGCGTGTAGGGCACCGCTGAAACGGACGTACAGTTTTCCTGGCTCCCACTCCTATGTCCTTGTCCTCGTCTTCCGCCACAACTCGCTCTTCGGGTAGGGCGTCGTGGACCTTTCACAAGATCGACGAACCAGAAGCAACGAGTGCCTACTGCGCGACGGCTACGCCAACGTCATGCCGCGTTAGGCTCCCTCAGCCTCCGCGTCGTCAGGCTTCGTTTCTTCAGCCTCCGCGTCGTCAGGCTTCGTTTCTTCAGGCTTCGTTTCTTCAGGCTTTTCAGCCGCATCGGCCCTGTCGGCTTCGGCTTCGGCCTTTTCGTCCAAATACCCTTTGAGCGTTGCTTCGATTTGCCGTTGTCCGTTGGCATGCTCGACGGCCATCCGCTGATACTTGATGGCTTCATCGAGCTGGCCGAGCTCGTAGTAGCAACGCGCGAGCGTATCGAGGATCGGCCCGTCTTCGTTTTGTTGCAGCTCGGACGCCCGCTTAGCAGCTTTGAGCGCGAGTTCCAGATCCGAAGGTTCGCCATTGGTCGCGGTGGTCCAGGCGAGTTGGGCCAGAAGCATCGCATCATCCCAGGCCAATTCGACCAGAGCTTCACGAGCCACCGCCGCTTCGCTGGTACGCCCGGCGATTTCCAGAACCCTCACGCGATAGTTGAGCAGCGTCTTGGATGATCCGAATTCTTTTTCAAATTGATTGAGTCGCTCCAACGCGGCATCCCAATCTTGGGCTCGCAGCAGTTTCCCGACTTCTACGGACAGCTGCTGCAACTGTTCTTGCTGTTTGTATTCGGCGATCGCGGCTTCGCGGTCCCAGGTTCCGTCGATAATTTCCTTGAGCGGTTCATCGATGCTTCCGGGGTGCCCGATCCATTCGACGACTCCATCACGTCCGACGATAAAGGCGCACGGGATTCCGCCTTGCCCGGCCGCCTTCATGTACGCCAAGTTCATCCAGTCGTTCTCGTCGATCGCCAGGCGATACCCGATGATGTCGTCCCAGGTTTCGTCTCCCGTCGCGTTGTCGGCGAGAAAGCCTTCGACCGTCGCTTCGTCTTCACGGGTCACACCGATGAAGGTGACGTCGTCGGCGAACTCGGATTGCAGCTCGGTGATGTGCGGCATACCGGCACGGCAGGGGCCACACCACGTCGCCCAGAATTCAACCACGTGGACACGATCACGAAGCGGTTCTTGGACCGGTTCGCCACGGACCCATTTTGCAATCGCCAGACCAGGACTCTTGTCCCCGACGGCCAGCTTCTCCGGCAGCGGCTTGAAGGCCGGCAGATCCGATTCCGATTCGCCCGATGTGCTGGGGACGGTTGCCGACGCGTCGTCGGAATCCGCGGAAAGGGAATCGTGCACGACCGGCGGTTCCAATCCATCGGACGCCTCATCACGACTCGATTCTTTGCAGCCGCTGGAGACGGCAAACAGCGTGAGCAACAAGAGGGTCCAAACGGATGCCTTCGATTGAATCAATCGTCGACGCAAAGCAAGACTGCGAGTTCCCATAACACCGTGACTCCCGTAAAGCATGTGGATCGGGAGATCGACCCCCGGAACGATCGATGCTATCGCCTCGGCACCACCATGGCAACGGTTCGCCACCGCCATTGACGAAGTTCGCGGCCTCAGATGGGGGCGGATCTGGTTCAGGACAGACCGATCGGGTGGGTGGGTGGTGACCTGCAGCACCGGGGAAAGGCAAAACGATGCCGGCCGCGGCAGCATGCTATTGAAAAAATGGATTCGCCTTCGTTCCTGGAACGGCACGGTGTTGAGACCGGGAATCGTGCTCCGAATCCGCTTGCGCAGGCCGGAGTCCGACTGGATTGGCTGCCGTCGAGGGGTCGCGCGGTTGCAACGTCACCGGGGTCGCAGTTGCGGACGACGTAATAGGTTGCTCAGTCGTGACCACCATGTATTGGAACACCACCGCGGCCCAAAATATCAACACCGTCCCGAGTCCCGAAAGGATCGAGTGGGCAAACACGATGAAGATCGACTGCATCAGACCACACTTGGCGGCGCAGGACGTCCAGTACACCGCCAGAAAGCAGGCGAATACCAGCAGCACTCTTCCGCCGGCGGGGCCCATCAGGGCTGAGAAAGCGAACACCAAAATGAAATTGGAAACGGAGATCCCCAAGATCCACCCGAAGCAGGCGACGTAACCGGGCGTTGCATCACCAAACCACGTGATACATCGTTGGTAAGACGCAATCGTGACGAGCACCGCCCCGACGATCACGACCAGACCAAGCGTAGAACTGAACGAGATGGATTGGCCAAATGCGGCGAACGGATGTGCCGAAAAGTCGGTCATTGTGGTTCGATGGAGCAGAGTACGGATGCGGGTTTTCAGTCATCGTTCAATGCATAGCTTGCCCTTTACAACAGGTGGGCTAACGCGGCTCCGCACCGGACAATTCCCCCTTCGCAAATTCAAACCACCCGCAACAACGGCCTGACCGGTGTATTCCGCGATTCCTTGACATCAAGTCCCAGCCCGCCGGTCCCGCGCTGAGCTCGTGTTGGATCACGCGGCAGCTGACCGGGTGGACGGGACCGCTGGAACAGGCAAGACACACACCATTCACCACCTCGCCGGATCACTCAGCGGACACACCACCCTTTTGATCTCGGCAGAACAGGTCGGGGTGCGACTGCTTTTGCGTTCAATCGACACGACTCTAGAATGGCCGCGAAACAGAATGTGTACGTCTGCCATTTCACGAGACGACTGCGATGTGGAAGCTCTTTCTCGTCACCTGTGTTTTTGGGTGCTGCCTCGTTTTGTGCCTCCAGCAACTCTATCGCGGCATTCGCGATGGAAAGGTGACGGGCCTTGCCGGCGGCAAAGGGAAGTCGTTTTTTGTCAACGTCGACAGGACTGAAAGGCCGTTCGCGTTCTGGGGCTTTATGGTGCAACAGCTCATCTTCACCGCGCTCGTGTCGTCGGCGCTTTGGATGGGGTTGTTCCAACAGTACGTGTTCGCGGAACGGAAGCCGACGATCGCCTCTGTCCAACACGACGGTCCGGCAACCCTCCTGGTCTACTGGCGTCGCCCGGACCGAATCGATGATCCGCTCCAATACATTGTCTATCGCGGTTCCGCTGACAACGCGATGGTCGAGATTGCTCGACTCCCCGGCGGAGCGACCGACGGTCAATATGTGGACCGGGATGTCGATCCGGGCACCACCTACACCTATCAAGTTGAAGCTCGCTTTCACCGTCTGACTCAGTGGCTACTTGCGAATGGGGCAACACGAAGTGAACCGATGAGCGGCAAAACGTTTTCACGGTAGGTGCAAAAGAGACCTGGATCGCTTTGCCTGGACTGGCCGCCGCCGACGACGGGCCCAAAAGAAAACCCCGACAGACGGTGGGTCGGTCGGGGATTTGCGTTATGGGCGATACAGAATTCGAATCTGTGACCTCTACGATGTCAACGTAGCGCTCTAACCAACTGAGCTAATCGCCCGCGTGCTGTGGGGGCAGCCGGCACGGTCGCCGAGGCGGGGTGTCGTGCGGTGGTCTGCTGCGGTATCGAGTGGGATCGGACGTCGCGGGCTGAAACTTCAGCCTTCTCTGTCGACCGCTCGATTGCGTAGTCTGTAGCGATCGCGACGCGTCGTCAAGACGCCTTGGCGAAGGAACGAAAAAACTTCGGACTTGCCCCGGAAGTGGTGCAGGCCTAAGAATAAAACCGCGGAATTCGTGGGTTCCGCCTGTGTCCCCGCTTTCGTCCTCCCCTGGCCGCCGAGATGTCTCGATTTTTTGCCGGAATGTTCTGCGGCGCGCTGCTGCTGTTCGTCGTCATGCACTACCACATCGTGCGCGGCAACAACGGCGTCGTCTTGGTGCCCAAGATCAGCAATAATCTAGCGGGGATCTACACCGACATCCGCGCCTTCGATCTGCAGGACTGGCAGAGCCACAAGGCCTTGGCGGCCGCGATCATGCGTAGCAATCAAGCCGATCTGCTGGAAGACTCCGCCCACCGCAATTTCGGCGATGCGATGCGTCGAGTCGTCGACGACGTCTTCGGCGGGTGACCGAAACGCCAAACCGCGCGGTCGGCACGATTGGCACGTTCGCTTTGATCTTGGCGACCCGTCGTTGGGCGACACCATTGATGGCATGCCAGAGGCAATGCCGATGCCTCTATCACGGTTTGCCGCTTGCTGGACGACCCCCAAGGCGATTTACACAGAGCTCGATCCATGTCTTTCTATCGAAATCGATATTTCCTCAGCGGAATCCTGCTGATTCTGCTCGGGCTGCAGTTTCGTCGCGTCGAATCCTTCGTGCTCAATGAACGCTCCACGAGATTCGTCGCGCGGATGACCAATACCCCATTGGTCGACAATTCGACAACGCTGGGTTCGATTTTTGAACCCGTCACTCCGGTGCCCAGAAAACGCGTCACCCCCCCGCGTTGGCTGGGGCTGTCACTGATCGCGTTCGGTTGCGTGATCACGTTTCACTCCTTCGTGATCCCCCGCCACCGCGAGGGATAGGCAGCAGGTTGCGAACGTCAATACGACGCCTCCGAAACAACGAGGCAACGTTACCGTTGGGTGATCAAGCGTCGATCATCGATGGAAACGTCTTGTGATTCTTGCTCACGTCACACCCGATCGGGGATGGGTGGTGGACACCGTTGTAAGGTGTCGTGACAGCCCACCGGCGGCCCCAACGCAGGCTTTGGGCGATCCGAATTTGTTTGCCCTGCGTGTCCATTCTTGATATGCTTTCATGAAGTTGAATGCAGAAAACATTGGGTTTTTCGCAACAACATCGTTTGTCATGAAGCAGTCGGAGATGGCTGTGGGTCCCGATGACACCACAGTTCTGGCACTTGGTCCAGTTCTTTGCCCTTAGACGTGAGAACACATCACACCGATGACTCAAGCAACGGCAGTTGAGATCCATTTCCACGACTGTTCCCTGGTCGTGTCGCCTTCGCTGAAGGAGATCAACCGTCGAAAATCGGCCCGAAAAATTTCCTCCAAGGTGACCGCTGCGCTGGATCAGCCGCGTGAGCACATGGTGACCGACGTGATCGTTGATCTCGGACAGGTGACCTGGATCAGCAGCGCGGGGCTGAACGAATTGATTCGGCTGCGGGCGCAATCGCGGGCTTCAGGCATCCATCTGCGTCTGCGTTCACTCAATGAAGCCGTTCGTGATGTGTTTCGCATCACACGTTTGGAGCGGATCTTTGAATTCGATGTAAATCCGGAGAACGAATCGACGTCCGTCGCTTCGGCAATCGAATCCGATCACGACCATTCGGTGCAGGTTTCAGTCTGAATCACGATCCCTTTCAGAGCATCGGGATCAAGGCAGGTCGCAAGACTTGTCGTCACGCCGCCCTTCAGCGAGGGTCGGACGCGAGCTACGAGCAGCCGACCCTCCCCTCGCTCCGCTCGACCCTCCCTGCCAGGGAGGGTGACTTCGGATGGGTAGACACCAATGCCCGCTAAGAGCGTGATTTCAAGAGCGTGATTTCTCGACTTGAGGCGTGGGGGTTCGAGTGATCCGCAGGGGGGCAAGCGGTCGGGGTGTGGGACGACGACGGCACCGATGTGGCGTTGCTATTTGATCGACGAGGGCTCGGCGGAGAAACGTTGTTGTACGCTCGGTTGCCCGATCAATTGCCAGTAGGTCAGTGTGCCGAGTGGCCGCGGGACGAGTTGGGGCCGCTGGGTCGCCGGCAGTCGGTTGCGGACGAGCTGGTACAGATCCTGCAGCATCGACGGCGCATCGCCATAGTAGCTGTGCCCGAGCAGGCTGAGGTCGATGCCGCTGACATCGATGGTTTCAACGCCCGGGACCACCACGATGTCGGAACCACTCTCACCGGCGCGGGGGTACCCATGCACTTGCTTGGATGCGATCAGCGCCTGATCGTCGGAAGACGCATAGAGCGTGACATGCTGGGCGATGGAGGTCAGCGCGGGTGCCAAGTCGCGGCGAAACCGATCGGCGTCCACATCGGGAGCTGCCAACACGACCCGATCAAACAGGGGAGAGGGTTCGGTGTCGAATTGCCGCTGCTCCCAACCGATTTCGACCAGCGCCCCGGTCGTCGGCCGATTCCCCATGCTGTGGGCGACGACGTTGATCGAACGCGCACCGCTTTGATGGGCCAGATCGAGCAGGAATTGCTTGAGGTGCGTTTGAGTCCAGGCGGCGTTGTTTTCATCGACGGTGTAGCCCAGCAGCGTGCCTTGGCTGGGCCAACTGTAACACACCGGAACACCTTCGAAGGGAAGGTCGACTGCGATCTGGGCGGTCCGCCGGATCGCCGATTGGAAGTCGACGTTGTAGCCGTGAATGAAGACCAGCAAGTCTTGGCTGGGCGACAGAGCGACGGTCTCGGCCAGTCGTCGCTCAAATTCGGAATCGGAGAGTTCGACCGCACTGGTCAGGACAATGTGCTCCTGTTGGTCTTCGCGAATTTCGAATCTCAGCAAACTGGGTCGCTCGACCATGCCGCGTTGGTGCGTGTCCGGCACCGTCACTTCGGCGATCCCTCTGACCAGCGTTCCCCGGTCTGCGCTGTACGTCACGCCGTGTTTTTCGATGTTGGCGGTGCCGGATAGCAAAACGGCCGACGCGGCCAAGGCGGAAACGACGCCGAATGTCGAGAACCCCAAAGCGGCTTGGGAACGGCGTCGCAGCACGCTGAATCCGGCCAGGGCGAGAAAGACGACCGACGAACCGCCCAACAACACCAGCGCGTCGCGGTTGCCGGTGATGTTGTAGGCGGACAGGGCAACCGAATCTCGCTGGCGATCGGTGGCGTAATAAACGGCTACCGTCGCGAACGCGCGGTCGGAGTCGTGGGTCGCCCCGGCGGGGAGCGTCGCAAAGGGGCCTGTCGGCGCCGATTCGGCAACCCGGGCTGCCATCGGCGGGGGCGGCGGAACTGCAAGTGAGCGAGGTGCCCTCTCGGACGAGAACGCCATCGACGACTCGGGTTCTGACTCGAACGCGGAATCGGCGAGTTTCCGATCGCCCTGGTCGATGGCGGCGGGCCGATCACCGAATGTTGGTGGGGCTTCCGGGGCGAACGTGATGTCGGGATCGATCTCCGGAGCCTGCTGAATCGCCTCGGGTTGGGCCTCGGGTTGCTCCATCGCCTGACCGCCCCGCTCCCCAGAGCAGCCGGAAAGGCTCAGCAATGCCAGCAAGATGAGCCCCAACGGAACGAGGCCGTGCGACACGACATCTCGGGCGATGCGGTGGCAGCAATGGACGTCGAGTCGGGCTGGATCGGCGGGGGCTGGATCGATCGGGTCAGAGAGCATGATGGCGTGACCTTGGGCAGGTGTTGGTCATTACACGGTTTGCCCGTGTGCTCGGGTGGAAAGCTCGCTCGGGCGCGGGGCGACATGCCTTCGATACTCTGCCGAAACGGTCCAGGTCGATGTCAATTGGGGCAGATCAATCTTTACCCGACTCCACGTCTTTCTGTTTACTACGCCAAACCGCCTTCTCAGCCCTGCCTATGAGTGTCGACGCATGGATTCGCACCGTCTGCCCGCCAGCCAGCCAACCCGCCAGCCCGCTCCCGTTTCAGCGTCCGTCATCATGACAACGTTTCGGTCTCCGCATTATCTCCGCCAAGTCCTCCAGGGGTTTGCCCACCAGACCTGCCGTGACTTTGAAATTGTGGTCGGTGAAGATGGCCGGACGGAAGAGACGCGCGGGGTGATCGACGAGTTTGCCACACGCACGGACGTTCGCGTCCGTTATGTTTCCCAGCCCCATCAGGGATTCGGAAAAACGCGGATCCTGAATCGTGCCATCGACGCCGCCCAGGGTGACTACTTGATCTTCACCGACGGCGACTGTGTTCCGCGCCGCGACTTTGTCGCCGAGCACGTTCGGCTTGCCGCGGCGGGGCGATTCTTGTCCGGCGGCTGCTATCGGCTGAAACGTGCGTTGACCGACCGAATCCTGGCCGGCGACGTCGCATACGACGATTTCACCGACCCGATTTGGCTGAAACACAACGGCGACGACGTTCCCGCCAAATGGTTGTGGATCCAAAACCGCCCAGGACTGGCCAAGGTGTTGGACCTTGCCACGACGACTCGCCCGACATTCAACGGCCACAACGCGTCGGCTTGGAAAGCGGATGTCGTTGCCGCCAATGGCTTCAACCATGAAATGCGGTATGGCGGCCTGGATCGTGAACTCGGGGAACGATTGGAGAATGCCGGTGTGCTGGGCATGCAAATCCGCCACCGTGCGGTCTGCTATCACCTGGACCACGACCGTGGCTATGTCAACGACGAAGACTGGCAGCGCAATCGCGACATCCGCCAGCGCGTCCGGAAGACGGGAATCACACGGGCACAGCAGGGGCTGGACGAGGTCCGGGAGGTGGCTTGAGGGATCGGGTGACGGGAGGTCGGAACGGTGGGGCAGAATGATGGGATGGCAGAATGATGGGATGGCAGAATGATGGGGTGACAGGATGACGGGATGGTTGGATGCGGTGACGCTTGCTGGCGATGGGGTTCGACTCGAGTTACTCGATCCAGTCCATCACGACGACCTTGTTGAATCGGCCCGCGACGGTCGTCTGTGGGAACTTTGGTACACGAGTGTCCCCGAGCCCGACGCGATGGCTGGGGAGATCAAACGCCGGCTTGGTCTGTACGCGCGGCGGTCGATGTTGCCGTTTGCGATCATCGATGAGGCATCGGGCCGGGCGGTCGGAATGACCACGTACATGAACATCGACGAAGCGAATCGACGCTTGGAGATCGGGTCAACGTGGTATCGTCAATCGGTTTGGCGCAGCGGACTGAACACTCGCTGCAAGCGACTTTTGCTGACGCAGGCGTTCGAAACGATGAATTGCGTCGCCGTCGAATTTCGCACGCACTTTTTGAACCGTCGCAGCCGTGTCGCGATCGAACGCCTTGGCGCGAAGCTGGACGGGATTCTGCGGAACCACCAGATTTTGTCCGACGGGACGCTGCGGGACACGTGCGTCTATTCGATCCTCGCCAGCGAATGGCCGGCGGTCAAAACGCATTTGACGTTTCTGTTGCATCGGCGCGGCGACGAGTGCCGTGGGCCGAAAGGGGTCGGGTAGAAACGAAACGACCTCTCCCGAAGGAGAGGTCGCATGAGAATGAACAGAGTGCGGAAACCGCTTACTCCTGGTCTTGCGTTTCACCGAGAATCAGCATGCCCGAAAAGCTGGGCGCCTTGGCTGAGTTGTAGGTGTAACCGGCTTTAAGAGCTTGCTCGATCCGCATGGAGACTTCATGAAGATGGGCGCGTGAGTAGGCGTCCATTTTCTTTTCGCACTTTTTCAGTCGCATGTCGATCTTTTTCATCAGATCGACAAGCTGCATGCGTGCCAGGTCACCGATCGGCTTGTAGGCCGCCGCGCCGTCGTTTTTCTCCAGGATCAAATCGATCAACCGTTGGACATGCTCCTGCTGCAGGTTGCGGCGGAGCGAGCTGATCATCGGCTGGCGATTGCTGCGATTTTCGGGGCATTCGGATTCGAGTTCCGTCCAGGCAGCATTGCTGATCGTGGTGAGCAACTCGGGCAGCGTCAACGCATCGTCTTCGGCGGGCAGACGGAGCTCATTGTCATAGACGCGACGCAGCGTCGTGGGGCTCATCAACCAGGTCAGCGCGGAAGCTTGTAGCCCGAGCACACGGTCGTGGATCGGCCAGGTCGCTTCACCGGAAGTACCGAAGTGGGCACCGCCGTCGAGCCATTGATCGGAGGTCATTCGCTCGAGCAACTTGGGCGTCAAGCCGAAAGCGCTGTCGCTGAACGTCTGGTCGATCACAAACTGCATCGCTTCGCGTTGCTGTTTTGCCGGGACGACGACGACCGGGGGTCGATCGTTCGGATCCCCTTTCTTGTCTCGGTTGACGAACGCACCGCCGACCCAATTGGCCATCATGCTTGCCGCACGGGTCTGGATCGACAGGGTCAATTCGTAGCCGCGACGCGCCTTGGCCCAGCTGTCACCGTCTTTGACAAACTTGTCCAAGATACGCTCGCGATAGAGCTTCACCAATTTCATCTGCTCTTGAGCGTAGTCGAGCGGATTGGCGGAGAAGTCGTAGCGACGGGCGAGCGGGTCGGGACCATTGGTGTCTTCGTCGGTCGCGTATTGCAACTCCGGTTCGACGCAACGCTTGAGGATCGTGGGTAGCGCCTTTTCGTCAAAGGTGTAACCGTATTCGATCGCCCAATAGTCGTACGGCCCGATGTCGATCATGGTGTAATCGCCTTGGACATCGCCGCTTTCATAGCGGAAGTTGATCGGGATGTAGTCCATCACCGAGGCGGTGAAGACTTCTTTGCCCTTGAGTTCTTCGCTATTGATTTTGTCGAGCGGGTGCAGTGCCGAGCCTTTGAAGTTGTGACGCAATCCGAGGGTGTGTCCGACTTCGTGAGCCACCAGGTCGGCCAACAGCGGTCCGACGAACCAATCCGGCATGCCGTCGAGCATGTCCACCGAATCGTCTTTCTTCTCGTCGTCTTTCTCGTCGTCCTTCTTCTCAGCATCGTCGTCCTTGTCGTCGTCTTTCTTGTCGGCGTCGTCGTCCTTGTCGTCGGAGTCATCCGCGTCGTCCTTGTCCGACGCTTGCTCTTCTTTCTCTTTCTCTTCGTCCTTCTCGTCTTTCGCTTCGGCCTTGGGTTTGTCTTCCATCATGGCCAGTGCCCAATCCATTCGCGCGACGGCGAGGTCCAGGCTGCGGGCGTTGGCGGCCATGCACATCCCGTTCTTTTGGCTGAGGTGACCGATCAGTCCGTCGAACTCATCGTCGCCGATCAGAGACGAATCGGCGGCGGCCATGGAGAAACCCGCGTAGGGTTTCTGTGCGTCTTGGGCGATCTGTTGACGAACTTGCGTGACCTTTGAGGGAGAGGTCATGCGGACGCGGGGGTCCCAGGAGGGGTGCTCGCTGAGCCAGGCCAAAGTTTCCGGGCTGGCCCCTTCCATCGCCAGCTTCGGCAGCAGGTCGTCGTAGTTGTAGTTGTAGTAGCGGATCCAGCCGTCGGTCAGAATGATGTCGGCGTCAAGGATCTCACCGGTCATCGGGTGCACGCGGCTGGGGCCGATCGCGGTACCGATGTCATTGTTCAACCAGCGAATGAAGTTGTAGCGAACGTCTTCCGGGTCCTTTTCCATGTGGGCGCCGCTCTGGGCGTCCTGGTAACGGACTTCGATCGCGTCGACGATGCCGACTTTTTCAAAGGCTTTGTTCCAGTAGTCGACACCGGCGCGGATGAATCGGCGATAGCGGACCGGGGCGGTGTGCTCGACGTAGAAAATGATCGGGTCTTTGGGCGGGCTCAGCTTCAGTTTCGAATCGCGCTTTTCCAAGTTCCAACGATTGATGTAGCGAATCCGGGTCTCATCGTCGGTGTACTTGCTGAGGTCGGAGTAGGTGGTGGTGAAGAACCCGACCCGTTGGTCCGCCAATCGCGGCTTGAATCCGCTGGACGGACTGGGGACTTCGCTGAAGGAGTAATGCAGGGTTTGGAAGCGACCGGCGGCACCGACCGTCTCCAGGGCGACTTCCACGTTGGACGGGAAGACTTTGATCGACTCAATTTTTTTGATTCGCGAATTGGAGATGCGGACACTTCGTCCAAAGAACGTGCTGGCGTTGCCCAGCAAGAGCGAGTCCAGATCGATCACCGGACCGCCTGCGCTGCCCTTGGCGACGATCGGGATGTCGAGCAGGACTTTGTCGGTGAACAGGCGTGCGACCGATGCCTTGGATTCCGGATCGCCGGTGGCGCGGATCGACAGGTTCGGCGCGATCAGGGCCAGCCGATCGTCATACTGGCGCCACTTGACGACCAATTCTCCGGACTGCAACCCGGCATAGGTGTCACCGCTGCTGACCGTCAGGGCGATAAAGTAGCTTTTGGTCGCGAAATTTTTCGGCAGTTCGGCCAGCAGTTGGGCGTCTTTGGTCCGCTGCCAGACGTTGAAGAATCCCTTGCGATTCTCCTGGTCAGAAACCGGAACTGCTTCGTAGCCCTCGGAAACTTTGTCAAAAGTGGGCAATTCGGCGGCTGAAACGCGACGTTCAGCCGCAGAAAGAGTCAGCAAAAAAACAAAACCGGCGACGGCGTATTTCATTCCAGGCACTCGAGCATCAGGTGAAAATGGAAACGAAGCAAGCGTAGGTCACGCTTTGGGTGGGGCTGGGGTTGGCGGGCGCCGGCAGGCCGATTCAGGGCCGATTCAGGGCCGATTCAGGGCCAAGTCGAGAGGGGCCAGGGCCTTCAAGCACCTACCGAGGCGCGATCGGGGAGCGGACCGTGAAAAACCCTTTCGGGTTGAACCGGCAAAAGCTGCCCAGACCAAACAATTGATTGTACCGTTTTGGACATGAAGGTGGGATAGTTTTTACGAATCTGCGGCCGAGATCGGTTCTCCCCAGGGCCCGCATTGCGGTCCTCGTGCTGTGTCAGCGTTAAAAGTCCGGGTTGCGATCGTCGAGCGGCCGCGAAAACCGCGGTTCGGGTAGCTCGTTCCGAAATGCCAAGGATTGACTGGTTTTGGTTCCCCATCAACAATCCCAGAGAAGCTCCGGGACAACGCGTTGTTCTCGAATTCCAATTACCAGGCATTTCTCACTGCAAGGCCACGATGAATCCGCTCCAACAACAAGACCCCCAAATTTGGGACGCTATCCAGGACGAAGCCAGCCGTCAACGCGACGGGCTAGAAATGATTGCCAGTGAGAACTACACCAGTTTCGCGGTGATGCAGGCCGCCGGCAGCGTGCTGACCAACAAGTATGCCGAAGGCTACCCCGGTCGCCGCTATTATGGCGGTTGCGAACACGTCGATGTGGTCGAGTCGCTTGCAATCGAGCGTGCCAAGCAACTGTTCGGTGCCGAGGTGGCCAACGTCCAGCCACACAGCGGTTCCCAAGCCAACACGGCCGTCTACCTGTCGTGCCTGAAACCCGGTGACAAGGTGCTGGGACTCGATTTGGCCCAAGGCGGTCACTTGACGCACGGCATGAAGCTGAACATCAGCGGCCAGCTTTACGATTTCCACTCCTATGGCGTGACCCAAGACACGAATCGTTTGGATTTTGACCAGATCGCCTCGCTGGCTCGCGAACACAAACCGAAGCTGATCGTTGCCGGTGCGAGCGCCTACCCCCGCGAAATCCCCCACGACAAATTCGCCGAGATCGCCGAGGAAGTCGGCGCACGGCTGATGGTGGACATGGCTCACTACGCCGGATTGGTAGCAGCGAAGATTCACAACAGCCCGGTCGGGTTGGCCGATTATGTCACCACGACGACCCACAAGACGCTGCGCGGCCCCCGCGGCGGCTTGATCCTGTGCAAGGAAGAACATGCCAAACTGATCAATCGAAACGTCTTCCCCGGCACCCAGGGCGGTCCGCTGATGCACGTGATCGCGGGCAAGGCGGTGTGCTTCGCCGAAGCGTTGACCGAAGAGTATCGGACGTACGCCCAGGCCGTCGTGGACAATGCCAAAGTCCTGGCCGAAACGCTGCTCGCGGCAGGATTGCCCCTGGTCAGCGGCGGCACCGACAACCACCTGATGCTGGTCGATGTCACGTCGGTCGGCTTGGGCGGGAAAGTCGCCGAATCCGTTTTGGACAGCTGCGGGATCACCGTCAACATGAACATGATTCCTTTCGACAAACGCAAGCCGATGGATCCGTCTGGCATTCGAATCGGCACGCCCGCGTTGACCACGCGGGGCATGGGCGGCAACGAAATGCGTCGCATCGGTGCCTGGATCCACAGCGCCCTGTCCAACGCCGAAGACACCGAGCTGCATACCCGGATCCGCGGTGAAATTCGCGAAATGAGCGAGAGCTTTCCGGTTCCGGCGGATCAAGAGTCCCATGCGACGATCGCTTAGGCGGTCGTCGCAAGCCCGCCGCCGGGCGCCCCCACCCCGTCACTTCCATCGCCCCGACATCCCGCACGCTGACCATGACTGATCCGACCTTGCCGGAGGGAACTCATCGCATCCTGATCGCCGACGACAATGTCGCCAATCGCGAGTTGCTCGAAGCCTACTTGGCCGAGATCGATTGCGAAATCGAAACCTCCGTCGATGGTCAGGACACCCTCGACAAAATCGCCTCCTTCGAGCCCGACGTGGTGCTGTTGGATGTGATGATGCCGAAGCTGAGTGGTTTCGAGGTCTGTAAACAAATCAAAGACAACCCCGACACGTCACGGGTGATGGTCTTGATGGTCACGGCACTCAACGAACTGGGTGACATCGAACGCGCCGTCGCCGCCGGGACCGATGATTTCATGAGCAAACCGGTGCAAAAGGTCGAGTTGCTCAAGCGTGTCGAGAACATGCTCAAGCTCAAGGGCATGAACGATGAACTGAAGCGATTGCAACAGTACATCCAGGCGATGGAAGACGCCCAGCGAGCCAGTTGAGGATGGGCGGGGTCAGGGCGTGGCAAAACGATGGGGGCAAAACGATGGGGGCAAAACGATGGGGGCAAAACGATGGGGGCAAGGCGATGATGGCAGAATGATGGGGTGGCAGAATGATGATGAGCTGGTAGCCGAGTCGACAAAAACGTTGCCCTGATCCACCGCTCCCTGTCTCCCGCCACGCCCCTTCGCCGTCACTCATCATTATCGCCCCGAATCATTCCGCCTCCTTTCTTCTGGCGACGACCGTCGCGCGGACCGGCCCCGGGTAGCCTTCGATCGTCTTGGAGGAATCTTGCGGGTCCAGGAAATCGGCGAGCGACTGAAAGGTCATCCAGTCCGTTGAACGTTGTTCATTCGTGTCGGTCGGGGTGATATCAATGGTCTTGATGTCTTCGAAACCAGTCCGACGCAACCAGCGAAACAGCATCTCCAGCGAGGGGATGAACCAGACATTTCGCATCTGCGCGTAGCGGTCTTCCGGCACCAGCACGCTCGGCTGGTCGTCTTCAATGATCAGCGTCTCAAGCACCAGTTTGCCGTCGGGGACCAGGGCACCGGCCAGACTTCTCAAGTGATCGATCGGACTGGTCCGGTGATAGAGCACGCCGGCGGAAAACACGACGTCGAACGCGGCGAGTTTTTCGGGCAAATCGGTGTCGACCATCGGCAGCACGAAATGGCGACGTGGCCTGGTCTCGTATCGATCAAAGACTTGGAACTGCATCAAGAACCGCAGGATCGGGTCGAGCCCCATCACGATCGAAGCGCCCGCCTCCAGCATCCTCCAGCCGTAGTAGCCGTTGCCACAGCCCACGTCGAGCACCGACTTTAGCTTCAGATCGACGGCCCGAGCGATGCGATTCCATTTCCAATCGGACCGCCACTCGGTATCGATCGGCACCCCCAGAAACTCGAACGGGCCCTTCCGCCAGGGGTGAAACCGCATCAGGGTTTCGCGTAACGCGATGGGATCGCCGCCCGGGCCGACGACCCGCACCCGACCGTCGCTGTAGTCCAGCTGGCGACCTTGGCCAAACGGCAGGTCAGCCAGCGCGGCCACCCAGCGTTTCAGATCCCCGTTGGTGGGTTGGTCCAACCGCCGCGCACAGATTTCGGCAACGGAATCCGCAAAGGCATCGTGCCCGCGTTTTCGCAGCCATTGGTCCAGTGGCCGGCGATCGAACCAGTCGGGAAGCTGGGGGGTGTCGTTGGGCACTGGTTTCTTCACCATTCGCAAGAGTTGATGTCACCCTGCTGGCAGGGAGGGTGACTTCGGTTGTGTCGATACCAATGCTGCCGGGGAGGGTGACTGACGAGGCCACCGCCGGTTCAGCTGGGCGTCGATTTCACGGCCAGGATGGAGGCAAAATTGAAACATTGGAACCAGGGCGCGACGACGCCGAAACCGACGTCCTTCAGTCGATCCGTGTGCGTGGGGATCGATTCGGGGACCAGCGTGTTCTCCAGCGAAGTCCGTTTCTGGGCGATCTCCAGTTCGCTGTAACCGCAAGCGCGTTTGAAATCCAAGTGCAGATCGGTCAGCAGGGATTGCTGCCCGGGATCATCGAAGCACACCTTTTCACTGAGCAACAGGCCTCCGCCGGGCACCAGCGCATCGAAGCACGCTTGGAGCAATCGGTGACGCTTCGCCGCGGGGACAAATTGCAGCGTGAAATTCAGCACGATCATCGAGGCGTCGGACAGGGCGATGTCACAAAGATCGGCCAGATGAAGCTCGACATCACAGGCATCCGGGCCGCCGGATGCCTGGTCCAGTCGTTTCCGCAGCCGGTCGATCATCGCGGAGGAGTTGTCGACCGCATGAATCGTGACGTTCGATGGGGCCTGGTTGCGAATCAGCAGCGTCGCCGCACCGAGTGAGCAACCGAGGTCATAGACGTTGGTATCGGGGCGAACGAATCGGCCGGCCAACTGTTCGATGACCGAGAGGATGGACGCGTATCCGGGGACCGATCGCGAGATCATGTCGGGGAAAACGTCGGCAACATCGGCGTCGAACTGAAATTGCCCGACACGGTCACGCGGCAAGGAGTAGAGGTTGTCGCGAGACATCAGTCATCGCCACTGGCGCTCGGGGGTTTGAACGAGATTTCCTGCCATTTGATGCCCTTGTCCATCGGCTCAATCTGCATCTTCAAGAACCCATTTTGATACAGCCGGACGGTGCCGGTGGACTGGCTGACGACGATCGCGACGGCTTTGGTGCGACGTGTGATCGCGGCGGCCGCCCAGTGGCGTGACCCCAGGCCCTTGGACATGTTCAGATCTTCGTGCAGCACTTCCAACATTTGGCGGCTGCGTTCGATCGTCCCATCGGCATTGATCAGAAACGCACCGTCCAACTGGGAGAGTTCTTTGGCGTCTTCCTGAACCCTGGCGTCAAACAGGTTGCGTGATTTCTTGTTGTAGCCGCGGAACGGGTCGACACCACTATCGCTGGCATGTTTGAGCACGCTGCGGGTGTCGCCGACGACGAACAACGCCCCGACCGGTTTGCCTTCGCGGCCTTCGACACCGATCTGGACGCCCAGATCGACGACGACCTTCAACGTTTTTAGCGGGACGCTGCTTTCGAGTGATTGCAGGTCGCGTGTCGTCAGCCGACGCATGCGTTCGTCGAGTTTCAGATGACTGATGGAGTCCAGACGGCCGGAGGTGAATCCGCCATAGATCGCGACGATTTCGTCGTTCGGTTTGATGAACTCATCGGCAGCCGCTTCCAGCAGGGCGTGCTGCAAACGTTCCAACAGCGGTGCTTTTTCCTTGTTGAGCGCGACGGGTTTCAAGCCCGCTTCGGCGGCCCCATCCAATTCTTCGATCGAGTCGACGGCAACGACCAGGGGCTTTTCAAATTCATGCTTGCCCATCAGTTCGGCCAAACGCTGCCAATCGGTCGCCCCTTCGAGCAGCAACACGATCGCGTCGGCAGAAATCGCATTGACCAACGTGAACGCCGATATGAGCATCGCCGTGTTGTGTTTGGTCAATCGGAGAGTTGCCATAGCGCCGCAGAAATCAGAAGGGAGGGCAGGAAGCGTGGTCTCTAAACTGTAGCTCACCGTTAAAATCCCGCCCAGCCAGCGCGCGCGTTCCGCCCCGTTTTTTTCGGTTTACTCTGGCGGTCGGACACCACATCGCCGCATCAAATTTGGTCGAAGTCGTGGTTTGCGGTTAACGCACCGAGAGCCTAGACTCGACAGCATGAGTACGGCGCGAAAACACGAATTCATTTCGGTCCGAGACTACCTGACCGATGAGGAGCTTTCCGACCAGCGTCACGAATACGTCGCAGGGATCGTCTACGCCCAGGCCGGCGGGACCAATCGCCACAATGCGATCGCGACCAATGCGACCGTCGCGCTCGCCAACCGACTTCGGGGAACCGCCTGCCGGGCATTCAACTCGAATACCAAAGTGCGGATCCGAAACGCGACGGGCACACGCTTCTATTACCCTGATGCGATGGTCGTTTGCCGGTCGACCCCCCCGGGTGATTCCCACCAAGACGAGCCCGTGTTGATCGTCGAGGTCATCTCGGAGACCACTCGGCGGATCGACGAGGGCGAAAAACGCGAGGTCTATCTGGAGACTCCGTCGCTGGCCGGTTACGTGCTGGTCGAGCAGTCGTCGCCTTTGGCCGTCGTCTACCAGCGCGGCCGGCAAGTGGGTGGCGACCAGGGGTTTCAGCGATCGATCGCCAGCGGGCTTGATGGCGTGATCCAGATTGACGAGATGCCGCTGGGACTGACGCTGCGGGAATTCTATGAAGACGTGGAACTGGGGGAACCGGATTCCCCGGACCGATCATGAAACGGACCTTCTTGGTTTGCCGACGCCCGGGACAATTCGCGGCCACGCTGATCCCTGTCACCCTGATCACGTTGCTGACGTCGATCGGTTGCCGTGACCGATCGACACCGGCGGAACTGGCGGGGCAGGTGGAAGTCACGCCGGCTGCCGAAGTCGACTTTGCCGGCCAACTCGCCCGCGGGCGTTCCGGGCAATCCGATCGGATCGAACTGTCGCAAACGCCGATCGACGACAGTCAGCTGAAGGCCTTCACCAGCGGTGATGATTGGCTGGAAGTGCTGCAACTCGATGCGGGCGTGATCGGTGACGAGGGGATCGAGTCGATCGCCGCGTTGACCCAATTGTGGCACTTGCGATTGCGAAATTCGCCGGTGACCGATCGGGGGCTGAAGACGATTGCGCGGTGTCCTTCGATTCAGATCTTGAACCTGCCCCACTGCGACGCGACGGCCGATGGCGTCGCCGAGCTGGCGGCGTTGCCGGATCTACGCAACCTGCGTCTGGGTGGGGCGCGGCTGGGATCCGACACGGCCGCCTCGGTCGCTGGGATCAAAAGTTTGCGAAACGTGCATCTGATTGGTGTGCCGATCGACGACCAGGGATTGCGGCAGATCGCTTCGCTGCCCAAACTCCAGTCGCTCTATTTGGACGATAGCGCGGTGACGCAGTCGGGGTGGGACTGGTTGTTCGAAACACACCCGCGCCTGCACGTTCACGTCAACCAACAACATCTCGACCGTGTGAACCAGAATCATTGATGAACGACAGAATCCGGAAACTCAGTGGCCAGCTTTCGACGCTGCAAGCCGACGCGTTCTTGGTGACCAACGAGATCAACGTCACGTATTTGACCGGTTTTACTGGCGACAGTTCATCGCTGTTGGTGAAACCGACCGGCCAGTTGATGCTCAGTGACGGTCGTTACAAAGAGCAGCTCGAAGAAGAGTGCCCGGGATTGGCCGTTGAAATCAAGTCGCCGGCGGAAAAGCCGATCGATTTCTTCTGCCAGGTCGTGGCCGGATCCGGGGCGACTCGCATCGCGGTCGAGGCCGACCAGCTGACCGTTGCGCAGCTGAGCCAGTTCAGAAAGCACCTGCCCGATGTCGAATGGATCGAGACCTCGGGCGTGATTGTCGGTCATCGCATGATCAAAGATGCCGAAGAGATCGAGATCCTGCGCAGCGCGGTGCGGATCAACGAGCGGGCGCTCGAATCGATTTTGGCCAAACTGGGGCCGGACTGGACGGAACAGGAGATCGCCTACGAGCTGGAATCGACGATTCGGCGGCTGGGGGCGACCGGGTTCAGCTTTGAACCGATCATCGGTGCGGGGCCTGGGGGTGCGAAACCGCATTACCGCAGCACTCAGACGGTGATCGGCGATTATTCGACGCTGCTGGTCGACTGGGGCACCAAGCTGGGGGGCTACGCGAGCGACATGACCCGCAGTTTCCATTTCGGCAAACCACCGGCGCGTTTTTTATCCGCCTATGAAGCCGTCTTGGAATCGCAGCTTGCAGCGATTGATGCGATTCGTCCTGGCGTGGATGCGTCAAAAGTGGACGCGGCGGCGCGAAATGTCCTGAAAAAAGCTGGCTTGGATGAATACTTTGTGCACGGACTCGGCCACGGGGTGGGACTGGAAATCCATGAGATGCCGCGACTTTCGGCGGTCAGCGAGGACGTTCTTGCCCCAGGCATGGTGATCACGGTCGAGCCGGGCGTGTATTTTGGTGGCGAATTCGGAATCCGCATTGAGGATGACGTTTTGGTGACAGAGACTGGGCACGAGGTTCTCAGTCAAATGCCAAAGGGACTCGATGATTGTGGGCTGATCCTGTAAAACCTCGCCCAATCTTTTTTTTTCGCGATCGAGATAGGCATGAGCAAAGGCAAACAACCGGGCGACAACGTCTTCGATTTGGAACGCATCCGTGACATCGTGAAGCTGATGGAAGAGCACGATTTGACGGAGGTGGATTTGCAACAGGGTGACGACCGGATCAAACTCGGTCGCGGCGGTCCGGCGGCGGTTGCCCCGGCGGCGGCTCCGGTACCGGCGGCCCCCGCGGCAGCGGCTCCGGTTGCATCGGCAGCGGTCGACGACGGATCCATCACCATCAACGCGCCGATGGTCGGGACGTTCTATTCCAAGGCGAACCCCGAGGCCGAACCGTTCGTCCAAGTGGGACAGATGGTCAGCCCTGACACGATCGTCTGCATCGTCGAGGCGATGAAGGTGTTCAATGAGATCCCCGCTGAATGCAGCGGCAAGGTCCTCGAAGTCCTGGTGGCCGACCAACAAGCGGTCGATTTCGGAAAGCCGATGTTCCGGATTCAACCCAACCCCTAGTCAATCACCTCGGCCCTTCAGTCATCGCGTCGGCCCATCGCCACCGGGTCGCCGGGGTGCCAACCGTCGGATTCAACGCGACCGCGATTGCCCAGGTCGCTGCGCCGCACCACCTCCGGGTACGTCAGAGAAAGCTGTGTTTGAGAAAGTATTGATCGCCAACCGCGGCGAAATTGCGGTTCGAATCATCCGCGCGTGCCGCGAGATGGGTATTCAATCCGTCGCCGTGTATAGCACCGCCGACGCCGATTCGATGCACGTCCAGTTGGCCGACGAAGCGTATTGCGTGGGCGGACCGAAAAGCTCCGAAAGCTACCTGAAGATCGACCAGATCATTGCGGCGGCCGAGGTCAGCAATGTCGACGCGATTCACCCCGGCTATGGGTTCCTGGCCGAGAACGCGCATTTTAATGAAGTCTGCCGCGAGAGCGGTTTTGAATTCATCGGCCCGAGTCCGGCGGCGATGGAGAAGTTGGGCGACAAAAACACCGCCCGCTCGATGGCGATTGCCAGCGATGTCCCCGTGGTACCCGGCAGCGATGGACTGATCGAAGACGACAAGGCGGCGATCACGACGGCCAACAAGATCGGATTTCCGGTTCTGATCAAGGCCACCGCCGGCGGTGGCGGCAAGGGGATGCGGGTCGCGGAAAACGCCGAAGCGTTGGAAAAAGCGCTCTCGCAAGCTCGCACCGAAGCTCAAGCGGCGTTCGGCAATGGCGGCGTCTACCTGGAACGTTACATCGGCTCCCCACGCCATGTTGAAGTCCAAGTGATTGCCGACCATCACGGCCATGTTTGCCACCTGTTCGAACGGGATTGCAGTGTCCAGCGTCGACACCAGAAACTGATCGAAGAAGCCCCCAGCCCGAATCTGCCCGACGAAAAGCGAAAGGCGATTTGCGACGCCGCCGTCCGCATGATTCGTGGTGCCGATTACAGCAATGCCGGAACGGTTGAATTTATCGTCGACCAGAACGACGACTTTTTCTTCATCGAGGTCAACGCGCGGATCCAGGTCGAGCACCCGGTGACCGAAATGATCACGGGCATCGATCTGATCAAGGAACAGATCCGCGTCGCCGCCGGTGAGGAACTGTCGTTCACCCAAGATCAGATCGTCGTCACCGGACACGCACTCGAGTGCCGCATCAACGCGGAGAACCCCGACAAGAACTTCATGCCCAACCCCGGAACGATCACGAAGTTCTATGCCCCCGGTGGCCTCGGCGTGCGATTCGATTCGCACGTCTACGGCGGCTACACCGTTCCGCCGCACTACGACTCCATGATCGGCAAACTGATCGTGCATCGCCCGACGCGTGCAGAGGCGATTGCGACGATGCGACGCGCGTTGGCCGAAATCCAAACCGAGGGAATTTCGACCACGGCCAGCTTCCACGACAAGGTGCTTCAGCATCCCGAGTTCGTTTCAGGCAAGCACGACACCAAATTCGTCGAACGCGAATTCACGGGCAAATAGTCTCTTGGAAAACGCACTGATCGGATGGCTGATTGCATTGGCGGTGATTCCACCGATGGCGATCAGTCTGGTCAGTCTGTATCCGGTGCGTCGCAACGCCGTGCGGCTCGGCTTGGTCGCCGAACCGGTCGGCCATAGTACCCACACCCGTACGACGCCCCTGGGCGGCGGCATCGGTATCTGGTTGGGGATCATGATCCCCATGACGCTCGGCACCGCGTTGGTCTTGTTTTCCAATCGCATGCCGATGGTCGCCGGCGCGCTGCCCGAATCGATCGTGGGCTATTTCGACGGCATCTCTTCGCGTCTGCCGCAGCTCTGGTGGTTGCTCGGTTCGGCCACGGTGCTGTTTGCACTGGGGATTTGGGACGATCGTCGCGGCGCCCCCGTGCTGTTGCGGTTGGGCGTCGAATTCGCGGTCGCGGCGTTCGTGGTGTATTACTTGGATTTCGGATTCACGGCATTCATCGGCGCGGCCTGGCTGACCAAGTTGTTGTCGGTGGTTTGGATCGTGGCGGTGATCAACTCGTTCAACATGCTGGACAACATGGATGCGCTCAGCGGAGGGGTGGCCGCGATCATTGCCACCGCGATGGCTGCGGTGATGCTGACCACGCCGAGCCCTGGTTCGACCGAGCCGCAGCTGTTCGTCGCCGGATTGCTGTTGTCGGTTGCCGGATCGCTGCTGGGATTTTTGTGGCACAACCGCCCGCCGGCAAAGATTTTCATGGGTGACGGGGGCAGTTATCTGGTCGGTTTTTTGATCGCCGTTTCGATGTTGATGGCCACCTTCGCCAGCCCGCCGCGTCCGCACGCGGTGCTCGCGCCGCTGTGCGTGATGGCGATCCCGATGTACGACATGACCACCGTGCTCTGGATTCGCATCCGCGAAGGCCGTAGCGTGTTCGTGGGAGACCGCAGCCATTTTTCGCATCGGCTCGTTGACTTGGGGCTTTCACGAACCCAAGCCGTTCTGACCATTCACCTGGTCACGGCGACCTGCGGATTGGCGGCGTTGTTGCTCGTGCACGTCAGTGTGCTACAAGCGGTCGCGGTGCTGGGAATCGTTGCCTGTATGTTGTTGTTGGTCGTGATTTTGGAATCGACCGGATGGCAAAAACAAAGCAACGACTAAAACCGCGAAAACCGCCGTCCGCCGAAGCGGTCGCGTCCTCGCCGCCGCCACCCTCGTCGCCGCAGACCGGTGAGCGTCTGACGGGCGAGACTCCGATGTGGGCGATCTGGTGTCGACGGCTTGCCGCCGCCGCGTTGGGCGGGCAAGTGATCTATGCGGCCTACTTCCCCAGCGATAGTGTGCTGGTTGAATCCGGCGATGCGCTGTGGTTTTGCGCGCTGTCGCTGATCGTGTGGACGCTGACGATGGCGACCCAGCCCTACACCGGAGCGTTCCGGGCACCGGGCGCGGCCGAGAATCCACGTTCGATCTCGGCGCTCTTCGGCAATGGATTGACCGTGGATGTCTTGGTCTGGACGCTGGCGGCTTGGATGATGATCGCGGCGCTGGCGTCCTGCCCACCGGGGAATCTGCGTCAAGCGACCAATGAAGCTTGGGTCTGGATTGCCGCGGCAGCCGTTTTGACCGCAGCGCGACGCTTGCTGGTCGATCGCCCCAATCGGGCTGCACTGTTCTCGCTGTGCTGTGCCGTCGCGACGGGCATGGCGGTGCACGCGTTGCATCAGCAATGGATCAGTCTGCCCCAGATCCGGGCCGACTACCTGGCCGACCCCGACGCCGTGCTACGTTCCGCAGGCGTCGACGCACCGGCCGGATCGGCACAGCGGATGGTGTTTGCCAACCGTTTGCTCGACGGCGGACCGACGGCCACGTTCGCGTTGGCCAATTCGCTGGCGGCGGTGTTGCTGGTCGCCGTGTTGCCGCCACTGGCCATGCTCCGCGGCGGCGGCGTTGCGAATCAATCGAGGGTCAACTCCCGGTCAGGCTGGTCTCGCGCGTTGTTGGTCCTTCTATCGGTGCTCGGCGTTGCAGCGCTATTTGCCACCCGCAGCCGCAGCGCGTTGGTCGCGTGCCTGTTGGCCGGCCTGTGGATCTGGATTCGCGGTGGGCGGTCCGGCGAAGTCAAAGGCGTCAAGCTGCTTGCCGGCGCTGCGCTGTTGGCTCTCTCGATCAGCGGCGTCGTTCTGGTTGCCCTGCTGCTGTGGGGCGACGACGAGTGGATGGCCGCGGCGCCGGCATCGCTTGAATTTCGCTTGCAGTACTGGAAAGCGACGGCGCGATTGCTGTGGGATCATCCCATCGTGGGAGCCGGTCCGGGCGGGTTCCAGGCGATGTATCTCCGCTATCGGCTACCGATCGCCAACGAGTCGATCGCCGACCCGCACAACTTTTTGTTCGAGACGTTGGCAGCCGGCGGTTTGATCGGCGGCTTGTTGTTCGTGTTGGCATCGATCGCCTGCCTGGTGACGTGTCGCCGCACCGCGACAGATGCCGGCACTGAGAATGCCGGCACTGCGGACGGGGCTGCTGGGACGGACGCAAGTGATGATCTGCGAGCAGACAGCTTGGGGGGCGAAACGCATGTCGTATCGCGATGGATGATCGGCGGTGCCTGCGCGTCACTGGGATTGGTTTGGAGCCTTGCCTTGATTTCGGGTCAGCTGCCGGACCTGCAGGCCAGTGTGTTTGCCGTGCCGGTCGCCGTCGCGGCGGGATGGCTGACGCATCGATCGTTGCGGCGTCTGTCGACCGTGCAGCTGCGTCTGCTGGGCGGTTCGATCCTATTGGCAATGATGACCCACCTGACCGTCTCCGGCGGCTGGACGGTTCCCGGCGTGGCGATGGTGATCTGGTTGGCCACCGGTTCGCTCTGCACCGTCGGCCGACCGAGTGATTGCGGCACCCCGGCGGAGGCGACTGCGGCGGAGGCGACTGCGGCGGGCGAAGGCAAGCGGCGCGGGAAATCGGCACTGGTTGCCTGGAGTGTCGGCGCGGTTTTGTTGCTGTGCCTTCGATTCGAATCGATCATCCCCGTCCAGCAGTCCCAGCTCGCCCTGCTACGTGCCGAGGATGCGGCGCGGCGCGGGGTGCTTTCCCGGGTGGAGTCGGAGAGTCGTCGCGCGGTGGAAGCCGACGACTGGGGATTTGAGGCCCCGCGTTGGCGTTCGGAATTCTTGCGTGGCCGGCTGGTGGAACTTGGCAATGATCCGGCCGTTCGCGCGGAGTGGGTCGTCTCGCTGACGACCTCGCTGGATCGGGCGGGTGTGAACCCGACGATGTTGCGGGCGGCCGGCGAGCAATACCTGCACCTGTATCAATGTTTCGGTCAAACGGCCGATCTGGAATCCGCCGAACGGCTGATCTCGCTGGCCTTGGAAAACAGTCCGACCGATTTGTCGCTGGTCGCCCAAGCCGCGATGATCGCCCACGAACGTTCCGACCTGACGCGGGCGCGTGAATTGGCCGAGCAGGCACGGTGGTTGTCGGCGTTAGGCGGCAATGTCGTCCGCGATTTAGGATTGCAGCAGATTTTGGTGGTTGAAAAAATCGGTCTGCCCGCTCGGCGGCGTCCGATCGGGGCATCGATCAAGGATCGATTTCGCCAGCGACTTGGCGGCTCCGGCGAACCAGATTCGCAGCCAAACCGTAACAACGAAACCTCGAAATAGAGAATCTCGTCGAATAGGTTTGATCGTGAATAAATTTTGGCTCTTGCTCGGTCTCGCGTTTGTCATCGGAACCACCGGTGCTTGGACGATGAACTACATGGAATACGGCCACCGTGAGGCGTATTTCGGTGAAATCACGATGGACGGCAGTGTGACGGCCGATAACGTGATGGCAAAGCTGAAGGAATATCACAGCGATTCGGCTGCCCGCGCCGAGTTGGCCGGAGCGCCGACGCACGATTTCGGTGCGATGTCACCCAATTCCAAGGGGTCTCACCAATTCATCGTCAAGAATGTCGGCGATGGCGTGCTGCGTTTGGAGCTCGGAGCGTCGACGTGCAAATGTACACTCGGGTCTTTGAAGAACAACGAACTGGCTCCCGGTGAATCCACACCGGTGGAACTGGAGTGGACCGTTTCGGGCGATAAAACGACGTTTGAGCAATCGGCGGAACTGCGAACCAACGATCCGTTGCAGCCCGCGATTCGTCTGGTGGTTCAAGGCCTGGTGATCAGCGACATCGAATTCGATCCGAAGCAGATTGCCTTCGGTGAGGTGCCGGCTGCCGAACCGTTCGAATTCTCGACCAAGATGTACAACTATTACGCCACGAACATTGAGCCCCTCTCGGCCAAATTTGGCAGCGAGGAGCTGACGAAGCTGTCCGAGGTCGAGTTTGAGCCCTTTGAAGTGACCGAAGCCGATGGCGCTCACCAAAACGCACGTCAAGGATTTCGCGTCAACGTGCGTGTCAAACCCGGCTTACGACAGGGGCCGCTGGTCACCAATCTCCAGGTGAGCTTCAAGAAACTCAGCGACGAATCGAGTGACAGCGCGGCGGACAGTCAGACGGATCCCGAAGCGTCCGAGGACACCTACGTTGCGGTCGCCGAGTGCGCCGGTCGGGTGATGGGGGCGCTGACGATCATCGAGTCGTCTGCCATGAAGAGCACCGACGGCGGGGGGTACATTTGGAGCCTGGGCCGTTTGGGCGGCAATGACGATCTTGAGAAAAAATGTCTTGTGGTACTCAAGGGTAGCGAGAAAGACTCGACAAACCTTACGATTGGGGAGACTTACCCAAGCGACGTGATTGAGGCAAAGTTTGCCGCGCCACTGGGCAAAGGCCAAATGAGGCTTTTCCCGCTCGTTCTGACGCTAAAACCCGGCGAACAGACAATCGACTTGCTGGGTAAAAACAAGGACGACTTCGGTTGGCTATGGATAGAGTCCGATAATCCGAAGGTGAGCCGCATGAAAGTGGCTATAAAAGTTTTAATCGAACCGAGACCCTAGCCTCCGTCGCAGCCCGGCTGCGGCAAATCTTCGGATGGTGTTGTGAAACCTATAGTCCACTTCCTGTCGACGTGTTTTCCGCTCCCCAGCCCACGCCGCAGCGTCACTGCATTGAAACGATTCGCTTTTCGTCAGGCCTCGGTGTTATCGACCGGCGTCCTGACCGCCGGCATCCTCGCGACCAGTGGTTGCAGCGAACCGGACGTCTCGCCGGTGACCGTGTACCCGATTCAGGCGGAGGTCGAGGCGGCTTTGGCGGCTCGCACCCAGGGCACGGTTCGCCCAGATTTGCGAATCGATGCGCCGATCCAGTCACAGACACCGTCGCGTCGTGTCGGCGGTCAGTCTCGGCTGGCGAGTTTTGCCAACCGCTCGCGCACGCCGATCCAATGGGATTTTGGCGGTTTTGATTCCGCACGAAACCGTGACCAAACCGCAGACCGGCCCGCAGGTGGAACTCTGTTGGTCCAGACCCCGGCACTACCGGATGTTCCCGCCGGATTCGCAGATGGCGACGGCGGCCCCGGAGCGGACAACGCCCAGGCCGGCAAAAGTGCCTCCGATGCCGGTCCGGTGGAAGTCATTGCGACGCCCCCGGCACGGCCCGAGGTGAAGGCCGAAGTGATTCCCACACCGCGAGGGATCCGCGAAGGCTCGGAGCGGAACGACGATCCAAAGTCGGCACCGGTGGCCCGCATTGCCGCCGAAATCGATGGTTCTCAGCCCCCCCCAAAACAACCCCCAACCGCAGCGATCGAATCTGTCGCGGGAAAAGAGGAAATCGCCGCAAGGCCCGCGCTGATCGACCCGTCGACGGAGATCGGGTTGGTCGGAGCAGCAGACGGCCCGGAGGATTTTCGCGAATGGCAGACCCCCGATGCGGTACTGTTTGTCACCGGCGATCAACACGGCTACATCGAACCGTGTGGCTGCACGGGACTCGATCGCCAGAAAGGCGGCGTCGCCCGGCGATTCACGTTCATCAATCAGCTGCGCGAGATGGGTTGGCCGCTGGTGCCCATCGATGCCGGCAACCAGATCCGCCGGATCGGCCAACAAGCGGCGATCAAGTTCGAGAAATCGTCTAGCGCGCTGACTCAAATGAAGTACCAAGCGGTCGGATTTGGCCCCGATGACCTGCGGCTGAGCCCGACGGACTTGATCGCACACACCTATGCCGATTCACCCGAAAACGCAATGTACGTTTCGGCGAATTTAATTTTGCTGGATCCCGAGTTGTTGCCCAGCCACAAGATCGTTCGCAGCGGCGAGTGGAACATCGGCCTGACGTCGATCCTGGATCCCGATGCGCTCGAAGCGCCGCTGGGATCGGATGTGACCTTGAAGCCGATCAAGGCATCCGCCGAAGCGGTTCTCAAGGAGATGAACGCGGCGGGAGCGAATTTCCGCGTGTTGACATTTTTCGGTGACGAGGATGTGGCCAAACAGTTGATGGTCGACGTTCCCGGGTTCGACTTGATCGTCGCCTCGGGAGGTTACGGCGAGCCGACGTATCAACCGCAATCGATCGAAGGCAGCAAAGCCAAACTGATCGTGACGGGAAACAAGGGCATGTTCGTCGGGCTGGTCGGTTTGTATCAAAACCGACCGATGAAATACGCACGTGTTCCGCTGACCGATGAATACAAGGACGCGCCGGAGATGCGAAAGCTGATGGCGGACTATCAACAGCAACTCGAACAACTCGGTCTGTCCGGTCTCGGGATCTCACCGATTCCGCACCCGTCCGGCGGGAAATTTGTCGGATCCGAAGCTTGCGGAAAATGTCACACCACGGCGTTTGAGATCTGGGAAGGCTCGGGCCACGCCGAAGCGACCGCGCACATTGTGGAACCGACCGAAGGACGCGGCGACATCCCGCGGCACTTCGATCCCGAATGCATTAGTTGCCACGTCACCGGCTGGAACCCGCAAAACTATTACCCCTACGAAAGCGGTTACCTGTCACTGGAACAATCCGCCCACCTGACCGGCAACGGCTGTGAAAACTGCCATGGGCCTGGCGCCGATCACACTGCCGCCGAGGCAGAGAACTCGGGGGTCAGCGAAGAACGCAAGAAGAGCCTTCGTCTGGCGATGCAGTTGCCGCTGGAAAAGGCCAGAGAGCATTGCATGGAGTGCCATGACCTGGACAACAGCCCCGATTTCCATGACGACGACGCGTTTGAAGATGTGTACTGGCCCGAGATCGAACACTACGGGATGGATTGAGCGTTTCATCCGGAGTGAATCCAGCCAGCCAGCCCGACACCGATTCTCAGCGAGTTGACCGGCCACGGTGGCGGGCAACGCTGTGAAGCATTTCTTAGCGGTAGCCCGCGAGCCCTCCGGTGTTGTGGCAGAGATGAAGAACCGGAGGGTTCGCGCCCTGCCGCTAACACCTCAAGAAACACGTGGGAAAAATGCTTCTCAGCGTAGGATGGTGGGATGGAGAGGTAGGAAGATTTTGGAGGTAGGAAGATTATCTAAGTCGAATGAAAGGTGAATTCCACTCTTTTCCTACCTCCGAAATTTTCTTACCCGTTTTCGGCAACGTCAAATAGACGGACCCGAACGCTTGCCGACATCTCATTCGGCGACATCACACGCGGCGCGGGCTTTGGCTATCATGCCGGGCAAGTTTTGAAGGACCAAACGATTCCTTCCCCAACTTCCCACCTTTGATTCCCGGAGCCCCTTGATGAGAAAGTTGTTGTTTGCCTGTTTGATGCTGGTCGCGGCATCGCCGGTCTGCCTGGCCGAAATTCGGACCAGCGCCGTGTTCGGCGACTCGATGGTGTTGCAGCGTGAGAAGCCGATTCACGTTTGGGGCTGGACCGCGCCGGATCGTGGCGTCGAAGTCTCCCTGGCCGGAAATGCGGTGACGGTCAAAAGTGATTCCGACGGCCGTTTTGATGCGAAACTGCCCGCCCTCCAGGCCGGCGGCCCGCACACGATGAAGATCTCCAGCGACGGCGAGACGCTGACCTACGGCGACGTCTTGATCGGTGAAGTCTGGGTGTGCAGCGGTCAATCCAACATGCAATGGGCGGTGGATCAGGCCAACGACGCGGACCTGGAATCCTTGTCGGCCAATTACCCCAACCTGCGTCTGATCTCCGTGCCTCGCGTCGGGACACAGGAACCCCAACAGAGTTTTGAAGGCCGCTGGGAAAGCTGCACGCCGGAGACGGTCAAACAATTCTCCGCGGTCGGCTATTTCTTTGGCCGCCAGCTTCACCAGACCCTCGACGTGCCGATCGGATTGATCGACAACGCCTGGGGCGGCTCGTCGGCCGAAGCCTGGGTGAACCGCGACGTGCTCAAGTCGTCGGGCAAATTTGACGAGTTGCTCGAGCGTTGGCGCGAGACCGAATCGACCTACGATCACGAGCAGGAACTGGCCGACTACAACAAACGGATGGCCGCGTGGAAGGAATCGGGCAAGGGCCGCAGGCCGTCGGCGCCGCGCAATCCGCTGGTCGGACAGCACCGACCGGCCAACCTCTACAGCGGCGTGCTCTACCCGATCATCGGTTACACGATCCGCGGTGTCGTCTGGTACCAGGGCGAGAGCAATGCGGGACGCGCCTATCAGTATCGAGATCTGTTTCCGACCATGATTCAAAACTGGCGCGACGAATGGGGACAAGATGAGTTCTCGTTCTACTGGGTCCAGCTGGCCGATTACTTGAAAGAGCCGTCTGAGCCGGGCAACAGTGCCTGGGCGGAACTCCGCGAAGCCCAGACGATGACGATGTCCAAGTTGCCCAACACCGGCGAAGCGGTGATTTTGAACTTGGGTGAGGCCTCGGACATTCACCCCAAAAACAAACAAGACGTCGGCAAGCGACTGGCGCGCTGGGCACTGGCCAAAGACTATGGCTATGACATTCCGTATCGCAGCCCGACGTACAAATCCATGTCGATCAAGGACGGCAAGATTGTCTTGGAATTTGATCACGTCGGTGGCGGGCTGGACACGTTTGACGTCCCCACGCCGCTCGGGTTCACGATCGCCGGTGCGGACCAAAAGTTCGTCGCTGCCGACGCCAAGCTCACCGGCAAGACGACGATCGAAGTCAGCAATGACGCCGTCACCGACCCCGTCGCGGTCCGTTACGCCTGGGCCGACAACCCGGTCTGCAACGTACAAAGCAAAGAGGGATTGCCGATGACGCCGTTCCGAACCGACGATTGGAAAGGCATCACGGCGGACGTCAAACGGTAATCAGCCGTTTGGCATCTGTGATCGTCGGCACGACCCCGAAGGAGGTCGAAGCAAGTAGCCGGAGGTGAGCGCAGCGACACCTCTGGAGATCCGGTCCGCCGCCTGACGCGACCCCGGAGGGTGTCGAAGCAAATCGCGTGGGAACCCTCGAAGCCCGCCTGCCCCACCGTCGGAAAATCGATTCGCTACGACCCCGTTCCGGGGTCGATGGGAATTCGGGACGTGCTTCCCGGCGGTGGCGCTGCGCTGACCGCCGGCTACTCGCTGGCATCCCCTCCGGGATGCTCGGCTCGCGGGCGCGATCCCGACGACGGGCTCCCCGGAGGAATCGCTCGCTTCCGGCGATTCAGCGGCATGACCCCGAATGGGGTCAAAGCCAGTAGCCGGAGGTGAGCGCAGCGGCAACTCCGGAGATCCGGTCACCCGCCTGATGCGACCCCGGAGGGTGTCGAAGCAAATCGCGCGGGAACCCTCGAAGCCCGCTTGCCGCGCCGCCACAGCATCGATTCGCTGCGACCCCGTTCCGGGGTCGATGGGAATTCGGGACGTGCTTCCCGGCGGTGGCGCTGCGCTGACCGCCGGCTACTCGCTGGCATCCTTTCCGGGATGCTCGGCTCATCGCCTGAAGGCTAGACACCAACCCTAAACGCTGACTACTCGCCGACCGAGGTGGTGACTTCGAATCCGAGGTCCTTGATCATCTGGTAATCTTCGTCCGGCGCCTGGCCTTGAGTGGTCAGGTAGTCGCCGACGAAGACGCTGTTGGCGACATACAGCCCGAGCGGTTGCAACGTGCGGAGGTGAATTTCGCGTCCGCCGGAGATCCGCAGTTCGCGACTCGGGTTGACGAACCGGAACATCGCCAGGGCCCGCAAGCAATCTTGCGGGCTCAAGTCTTTCTTGCCTTCCAACGGCGTGCCGTCGATCGAATTCAAGAAGTTCAGCGGAATCGATTGGACACCCAACTCCTTCAAGTCAAACGCCATCGAAATGATATCGTCGTACGTTTCGCCCATCCCGATGATGCCGCCGCTGCACATCTCCATGCCGGCGTCGCGAACATTTCGAAGGGTTTGCACGCGGTCGGCGTAGGTGTGCGTGGTGCAGATCTCCGCGTAATACTCTTCACCGGTGTTCAGATTGTGGTTGACCCGATCGACGCCACAGGCTTTCAACCGGTCCGCTTGCTCTTTGGACAGCAACCCCAGGCAGGCACAGATATCCAAACCGTATTGTTTCTTGATTTCGGGGACGATTTCTTCAACGGCTTTCAGCTCACGTTCATTGGGTCCACGGGCAGAAATCACCAGGCAATAGGTTTTCGCCCCGCGTTCAGCGGCGACCTTGGCCGCCTCCATCAACGCGTCTCGCTTCAAGATGTTGTACTTGGGGACCGGAGCTTCGGAAACCTTTGACTGGCTACAGTAATGACAGTCTTCGGGGCACAGACCGCTTTTGGCGTTCATCAAGAAATACAGCTGGACGGTCTTGCCGAAATATTTCTGACGCAGTCGGAATCCGGCCGAGAGTAACCGCAGCAGGTCATCGTCGGAGGATTCAAGAATCTGTCGGGCTTCATCCCGCGAAAGTTCGCCGCCGTCGAGAATTCGATCCGCCCAGGCGTCGAACGCGGCAGGCGAAGATGTCGAAGGGGCACTGGTGCCGGGAGCGGTTAGGTCGGTCGCCATAGCGGTTCTGTCAATCGGGAACGGTTTGCCAAGTAACGTCGAATCGGTCACTATATTCTTATGGATCCGGCTTGTCGGCAAGCCGGGACGATTGAATCACTCTCAATCCCTAGGGATCGCTTTGATCCACTACTTCGTTCGGATCGGTGTTTTAGGCGAAATCCGGCTCGCTTCGGCGTTGGCTCCGGTCCAGCGTGGACGCCGCGTGGTGGTCCGGTCGCCGCGCGGAATCGAGGTCGCCGAGGTGATTTCCGAACGGCACGGTGACTCCAAACGGCACGGTGACTCCGAACAGCTCAGTGACCGCGAGTCGAGTGTGGTCGATCCCCCCGGCTATCGAATCGTGCGGCCGACGACGGATTCCGACGAGCTGTTGGTGGCCCGCTTGGAACGTTACAAGACCCAAGCCATCGAGGCCTGCCGGACGCGGCTGAACCGATCCGCCAGCGGCGCGATGCTGCTGGACGTCGACCAGCTCTTGGACGGGGGCACGTTGCGGATGCACTTTCTCGGCACTGTGGATACCGACGCCCAACGGATTGCCGACGAGATCGCCGAGGAATACGAGTCGGTCGTCCGCACCAACCACCTGTCTGACCTGCTGACCGACGGCTGTGGCCCCGAGTGTGGGACCACGGCCGGTTGCGGAAGCAGCGGCGGCTCCTGTGCCGGATGCAGCGGCTGCGGTGTGTAGAAGCGGACGGGTCAGCGATCCGTCCGACCCGTCACGGCTGTTAGAGGATCTCCAACAGTTCGACTTCGAACACCAGCACTTCGTTGGGTCCGATCGCGCCTGGGCTGCCACGATCGCCGTACGCCAATTCTGGCGGGATGTACAGCATCCACTTGTCGCCGACCTTCATTTTTTGCAGGGCCATTTGCCAGCCCTTGATGACACCGCCGACCACGAACTCGGCCGGTTCGCCGCGTTTGACACTGCTGTCAAAGACTTCGCCGTCGATCAACGTGCCGGTGTAGTGCACGCGAACGGTGTCGCTCGGGCTGGGGCTTCCGCCGTCACCCGATTCGATCACCTTGTACTGCATGCCTCCGGCCAGTTCCTTGATCCCATCCTTTTTCAGGTTGGCCTGCAGCCACTGTGCACCCTTGGCCTTGTTGGCTTCGGCTTTGGCCTGGATCGCCGCCGCCATTTCCTGGTGGCGTTTGTTCAGCATGCCTTGCAACTGTTGTTGAACGGCCATCAGCTCCTTTTCGGAGAGCTGAAGCTCGTTTTGTGCCAGCGCATCGGTCACCCCGACGGCGAAGGCCTGGGGGTCAAAGTCTTCGGATTTTAAACCTTGTTGCCGCATCTGCTGACCCATCGAAAGTCCCAGGAAGTACCCGATCGGATCCTTCTTGGCGATACCCTCTTTCGAGGCGTCAGGGGCGGTTTGGTCTTGTGCGTCGGTCATCAGCGTCATCATTGAGACGGCAGTGATCACCAGCAAGCAACGATACATGTGGAGTGTCCTTTGAGTGGAAGCAATCGCCGTTCATCACGAGGGAAAAAACGGAAACGGGCTGCAGTGCGAAGCCCTTTGAGGGAGAAATGATACCAGGAACCGCCGTTTAGGCGAGGTCCGGTGGAGAATTCGTCGCCCTTGGAGAGGAACCGGGGAATTAGCGCCGACGTCGCGAAAGCACGTTGACGGCCCGGAAAGCTCGCGCGCAAGATCGCGAGGTGAAGCGTCTTTTCCTCCGGTTGTGCCCCGTCGGGCTCGCGACAAACGGCAATCGACGAACCGTCCGCGAGTCCCGCTATCTGGCCAATTCGGGGACATCGCTGTTGCTGGGGACTGCCTCGCGAGCCAGGAAATCCGGCCAGACTTCGTCGAAGAGCTTTTGTTCGCCCAATGCCAGCGTCTCGTTGACGTTCAGATTGCCTTCGAGGATGTGTGCGGAATTGAGCGCGTAAAACCCCGGCACGCTGGTGACGACCGGCGGTAAACGGGTGCTGTAGTCGATCGTCGACAACGCGGCGACATACTTCGCCCGCGCGACCTTGAACTCCAATACATCGTCGCGAGAAAAGTGATCGTACATCCGCTCCAGCGTTTCCAGACAGCGCTGTTTGTAATCGTCGTCCGGTTCGGCCAAGTCGGGATGGTCGTCGGTCATGTACTTGGGCAAATAAACCAAGTGGCGGCCGCCCAACTGAGACCGCGAATCGACGATCGTCGACATCTCGATGATCCCCGTCAACGGAACCCAGGTGTCGGTGATGTTGGTGACGTAGTACGGGCTGATCGGTTTCTTCAGCAGCATCGACGCACAGACGACGCCCAAGTACTTGATCGCTCGCAGTTTCGATTTCTCCTCGTCACGCAGCTGATCACATTGATCGGCGATCAACGGCGATGCGATCGTGGAAACCACATTGTCAAAGGTCTCGACGCGGCCGTCACCGAAGTCGACTTCCAAGCGGGCTGAAATCGATTCATCGGTCTTGCGAACCGCGTTGACTCCATGGCCGCTCAACAGCCGAACGCCGCGGTCGGCTAACTTTCCGGTCCACACGTCCAGAATCCGCGCGTAGCCACCGGGAACGTAACCAAACATCTCCTTCTTCGCCCCGCTTCGACGCGCCTTGTACATCCGCTGGGTGTGTGCCCAAATGAATGCGGCGGAGGTCTGGCGATAGGCGTCACCGAGTTTTGCTTTGAGCAGCGGTAGCCAAACTTTTTCAAACGCGCCCTTGCCCGACCAACGCCGCAACCAGGATTCGACGGACTGCTGTTCCATCTTGCGGAAGTCGCGGATCTTCGATGCCAGAAAAATCGTGCCGCCCAATCGAACCCTTTGGAACAGGGACAGCGGTGGAAAACGCAGGAATTCCAGCGTGTTGCTCATCGACATCAATTTGCCGCCGGCGAAGAACCCCGTCTTGGTTTCGACCCATCGGAGTTCCTGTTCAAGTCCCAGCGACTGCAATTGTTTCCGCAGCACCGAATCACTGAGCAACGTGACGTGATAGAAACGATCCCAGGTGACGTCGCCGAGTTGCCAGGCGCTGGTCAGCCCGCCGAAGCTGGGGGCGGCTTCGGCGATGGTCACGTCTTGGCCCTTGCCGGCCAATTCGTCGGCGATCTTCAGCCCCATGACACCGCCGCCGATGACCAACCAACGCTTCCTGGGCGGCGCGTGTTCGTCCTGATCAGGCACGACTACCGACCTCGCAAACGGTGGCGGGTGAGCAGCTTCAGCGTCAACCAGATGGTTTTGAAAACCTGCATCTTGCTCGCGCCGCCTTTGCGGTCGTAACGCAGACGCAACGGTGCCTCGCCGAACAAGACGCCTTGCTTGCGCAGTTTCAACAAAATGTCCGCCATGCAAGAGAAGCCTTTTTCACCGACAAACGCATCGCCGTGATCGGCAAAGCCCTGACGGATCACCGAAGCTCGATAGGCACGAAACCCAGAGGTGTAATCGCGGACGCCACGGGTGGGAAATAGAACCGTAAACAGCAACCGCGCGCTGATGGACAAGAAATGTCGCTCAATCGGGACGCCGACGGCACAGCCGCCCGACTCAAATCGCGAGGCGATCACGACGTCGCAGCCTTCGTGGATCATCCGCACCATGCGATCGATCAAACCCGGTGGGTGCGTATTGTCGGCGTCCATCGTGACAATGATGTCACGCTCGCCGGCACGGTCAACGGCCTCGCGAAGCGCGTCGCGAATCGTCGTCCCCAAACCTTGGTTCTGCTGATGCTGGACCAGATGCAACGGCATCTGAAACGACAGCTGTGAAACGATTTGTGCGGTGTCATCGGTGCTGCCGTCGTCGACCACGACGACTTCGTATGGCAGCCCAGTGTCTGCAAACGACTCACCGATACGCTCCAACAACTCCGGCAACGCTTCCTGTTCGTTGTACGCCGGGAGCGCCAAGAAGACTTTCGCCGGTCGGAAGCGAGGGCCACGCCCGTCAACAGCCTGAACCTCCTGCGAACTGGCTGACTGAGAAACCTGGGGATCGGGTGCGGCGCGGAAAAGATTGTCCATCGGGCAATATCGGTTAAGGTTCCTGGATTCAGATTCATGCGGCCAAATGCAGTTTAGACAGGCCCAGAACGGCAACAAGTAATTGGAAACGATTTGGTCACGTAAAAAAACGGGGCTGTGCGGATTATTCGTGCGGTACCGGGCGCGTGTTCGGCGATCCAACCGCGTCAGGAGAGAGGCGTGATCCAGATGACGATCCCGCCGTGCGACGCCAAGCGGGGTTTCGCTTATTAGCGACAGCCCGCCAGCCCTCCGGTCTGACGCGCCGCCGCCAGGCCGCGTCACCGGACGGCTCGCGCCGTTCCGCTAATACCTTCACGTGTCCCTTGTTAGCGGCAGGGCGCAAGCCCTCCGGTCTGACGCGCCGCTCGCGGTCTGTCGATTTCGTGATCCGATCGTCCGACGCGTCAGCAGCACGCAAATCACCAACCACGCGACCATCAACGCCACTCCGCTGAGGCTGGTGATCACCCCGAATCCGACGTCGCCCAAGTCCAAACGCGTCAGGACGCTTCGCGTCGAAAGGTAATTAAACGCCGGAACCACCATCAGGGCGCCGAGCACCCCGCGGGTCAAAGGCGAAACCGACCTCCAGAACTCGGTGCATGCCAGCAGCATGCCGACCGTCGGAGCAACGACGACCATCGCGTCGTAAGACTGGTGGTACAAACTCGTCAGAATCGTGACCAGCATCAAACAACCGGTCCCCCCGGCGACACCGTCGTCCAAACCACGCCGCGATTGGTAAAACAGAATCATCATCGGCCACAACAAAATCAGCATCATGACGGCCAAGTGAACGATTTGTCCGGGATCGCTGCCGGTCCATTTGCAAACCGTTGCCAAGGCGTCCAAACGCGTCCAAGAATCGACGGGAGATTCATCCTGGGTCTTCATGTGGACCTGTTGCGCCGAGCCGATGTCGTCGACGATCTTGTCAAACCCGGCGGCCAAGTCGATCGAACCGGTTGCCCGAATGCCCTCGTGATAGGCCAGGTAGGTCATCGGCAGCCCCGCGCCCAGCAGGCTGATCGCAGCGCCCAGCGACAAGGCCTTAAAGTTTCCGCGGGCCAGCATCAGAAAACCCAGCGGCAAAATGAATGTCGGTTTGGCCGACACCAGCGTCAACGCGACGGCCGAGATCACGGGGCGATCTTTCGCAAAGTGGATCGCGGCGATCGTCGCCAACGCCAACTCGATCGTGAAGTAACCGTTGTACAGCGAGATGTGTCCGCTGCGGGAAAACACGATCGCTGCGGCGATCGATGCGATCCATGTCAAACGCCCACCAGCGTTCCCGCCCAGATGCCCCCCGCCCACAATGCCCACTCCGGCGGCGTTGGCGCACAGCGTCGCCAGCACGATCACAAGCACCACCGAGAGCGCAAAAAACAGGACGTCCGCGACCGGCAGCGGCAAAAACGTCAGCGGCGCGTGCAGCACCAGAATGACGGGCGAGAAAAACGGGATTTGACGCGAGACCGGGTACTCATCGGCGTACTGCTGGCCGTAGGGACTCTTGCCGGCCAACAGCGCGGTGGCGGGAAAGTACAGCCCGTTGTGAAAGTCACACATCCCCTGTGTCGCGGGATTGGTCGAACCGGGCGTTTGGTAACGCGTGACGGTCCGTACCGCCGCGAGCGTGACGCCGATGCCGAACAACAAACAGGCGACCAGGGGCACCACAAAACGTCTGTTGCGAGCGTTCATCCCATCAACTCTCGGACCGCCGCGGTGATGTCGTCCTTTCTCATCAGCGATTCGCCGACCAGCACGGCCTTGACGCCGCCGGTGGCCAACCGCAACAGGTCCGCGTGTTCTCGAATGCCGCTTTCCCCGACGATCAAGCGATCCGGTGGAATCGATGGGCAGAGATCCAAGGTGTGCTGAAGCGTCGTCTTGAACGTCCTGAGGTCACGATTGTTGACGCCGACCAGCTTGGTCCCGGTGGCCAACACGGCGTCCAAGTTCTCGGGGTCGAACAGCTCGATCAAGGTCTGCATCCCGAGCTCGGTGGCGAACTCATGAAGCTGTTTCAGTTCATCCGGCGGCAGGCATTCGGCGATCAACAACACGCAATCGGCACCGGCGTGACGCGCCTGAAGCAATTGGTAGCGATCGACGATAAAGTCCTTTCGCAAAATCGGAATGTCGACCGCCGCACGAACGTCTCGCAGATAATCGAGGGAACCTTGAAAGAACGGTTCATCGGTCAGCACGCTGATGCATGCGGCTCCACCATCGACGTAACAGTTGGCGATTTCCACGGGGTCGAAGTCTTCACGGATCAGGCCCGCCGAGGGGCTCGCGCGTTTGACTTCCGCAATCAGGTTGACGCGTTCACCGGCGGCCAGCGCGGCATGAAAGTCGCGACAGGGCGGCAAGGCATCCAGCTCGGACTCCAATCGATCCGACGAAACGGCGGCCCGATCGCGCGCGATCGTCTGGCGGGTTTTGACCAGAATGTCATCAAGGATCGTCATGGTGAAAGCCAGTGCCTTTGTCCAAAATCTTGGGTGTTAAGTGGCGGCCCGTAGGCTCGCGCCA
>NZ_JANZKV010000121.1:75551-94810 GCF_025060895.1 Stieleria sedimenti
TAAAGCCTGCACACCAGCGTGGATGCCCGAAAATTTGAAGTCGACAACGCTCTAGTGTTTGAAGTGACGTCGTCCGGTCAACACCATCGGCAGATCATACTGGTCACAGGCGTCTACGACTTCGTTGTCGCGGCGTGAACCGCCGGGTTGGATGATCGCCACGATGCCGGCCTCGGCAGCCGCTTCGATCGAATCGGGGAAGGGGAAGAACGCGTCGGAGGCCAGGATCGCACCCTTGGCACGATCTCCCGCTTTTTCGATCGCGATTTCCACACTATCGACGCGACTCATCTGACCGGCTCCGACACCGACCAAAGACGTGTCGTTGGCCAGGACGATGGCATTGCTTTTGACGTGCCGAACCATTTCCCAGCCGAAGACCAGGTCATCCCAGAGTTCTTCGTCGACCTTGGTTTGCGTGGGCGTTTCCCACTGCACGCGCGGGCTGGTCATGCGGTCGGCGTCTTGCACCAACATCCCGCCGCTGATGAAGCGACGTTGAATCGCCGGTGGCGGATCATCCAGGATGCCGACTTGCATCAGCCGCACGTTCTCGCGCCAACGCGGGCGCGTGGTCAACAGCCCCACCGCACCGGCTTCGAAGTCCGGGGCGACGATGGCTTCGATAAACAATCCCGGTTCACAGAGCAATTCGGCCGTGGCCATGTCGACGGTTTTGTTGAAGCCCAGCACCGAACCGAACGCGCTCAGGGGATCGCCCGCGAGCGCTTTGCGACAGGCATCGACAAGTTTGACGTCGCTGGCGGCGCCGCAAGGGTTGTTGTGCTTGATCACCGAAACGGCCGGGTTGGATAATCCGCGAACGATTTCCAGGGCCGAATCGAGGTCCAGCAGATTGTTGTAGGAGAGTTCTTTGCCGCTGATCTGACGGGCCGAAACCAGATTCGCACTGCGGATGGTCGGGTCACAATACAACGCCGCACGCTGGTGCGGGTTTTCGCCGTAACGCAATTGGCTCTTGCGCCGAAGTGCCAGGTGCATCGACGAGGGGAATTCGCCGGCGATCGAATCGCCACGCATGTAATCCGCAATCGCTCGGTCGTAGGCGGCGGTGTGATCGAATGCATCGGCGGCCAGCTGTTTCCGCAGTTCCAGCGTCGTGCCGCCGGAATCGAGTTGCTCGAGCAACTCGCCATACTGTTCGGGGCTGGTCGCGACTGCGACATCGCGGTGGTTCTTGGCCGCCGCTCGGACCAAACTCGGTCCCCCGATGTCAATTTGCTCGACACACTCTTCAAACGTGGCACCGGGCCGTGAGGCGGTGGCAGCAAAGGGATACAAATTGACGACGACCAAGTCGAACGGCACGATGTCGTGCTCTTCGATCGAATCGATGTGATCCTCCCGATCGCGGATCGCCAAAATGCCGCCAAACACTTTGGGATGCAGCGTCTTGACGCGACCGTCGAGCATTTCGGGGAAACCGGTGTACTCGGCGACGTCCAGAACGTCGATGCCCGATTGTTCCAAGTGACGTCGCGTTCCACCGGTGCTGTAGATCGTCACACCGTCTCGCTGCAATCCGGCCGCTAGATCGGCCAGGCCCAGCTTGTCGCTGACACTGATAAGCGCGTTTCGAACCGGGGTGACGTTTGACACGGGGGGACAGCCTGAGAGAGGAAGGTGCGAGGACGGAGAACGACTTGGTTTTGGATCCGAGGCTCAAAACCGCTGTTGCAAATTAAATTCGCGATCCCTCAAGGTCAACCGGACGCACCGTTGCCACCCTTCGAGCCGGCCGCTGATTGACCTATAACACATCGATCACACCCCGTATTTTCTGATTCACCAAACAAAATCCGAACCCGATCGATGTTAGCTGCCCGAGTGATCCCGTGTCTGGACGTGCATGGCGGACGCGTTGTCAAAGGAACCAATTTCGTCAATTTGCGGGATGCGGGCGATCCGGTCCAGGTGGCCAGCCGTTACGAAGCCGAAGGGGCTGACGAACTGGTCTTTCTGGATATCACTGCCAGCCACGAAGAACGGGACATCATTTTGGATGTCGTGCGGCGGACCGCGGACTGCGTCTTCATGCCGCTGACCGTCGGCGGAGGCGTCCGGTCGATCGAAGACGTCCGCGATCTGCTCAATGCCGGCTGCGACAAGGTGTCCATCAACTCCGCCGCCTGCAAAGACCCGGAGTTCGTCCGCAAGGCCGCAGACCGCTTCGGAAGCCAGTGCATCGTGGTCAACATCGACCCCAAGCGGGTGCTCAAAGACGGCCAAGCGTTCTGGGAAGTCCACATCAATGGTGGGCGAAAACCGACGGGCCTGGAAGCCGTCGCCTGGGCCAAAACCGTCCAAGAACTCGGCGCCGGCGAGATCGTGTTGACCAGCATGGACGCCGACGGAACCTGCGACGGTTACGACTTACCCGTCACCGCCGCAGTCAGCGAGGCGGTGAACATCCCGGTCGTCGCCAGCGGAGGGGCCGGCAACCCGACCCATTTGGCCGAAGCCATCCTGAAGGGCAAAGCCAGCGCGGCGCTGGCGGCAAGCATTTTTCACTTCGGCCAATACACCATCGCCGAAACCAAGCAGGTCATGCGCGACGCCGGCATCCCGGTGCGGCTGTAGCTATCCGACGCGACCACGCCGGGGTCGATGGGAATTCAAGGCGACCTTCCCGGAGGTGGCGCTTTGCTTTCCTCCGGCTACTCGCTGGCATCCCTCCGGGATGCTCGGCTCGCGATTGGGTTCTCCCACTGCATCGGTGATTAAATCAACACCGGCTTGTCCAGCACTCGCCGCACCGGGACGAACTGGCCGGCGTGCATCATCGGGTGCGTCGCAATCAGGACAAACACGCCTCCCACGGTGGGACAAATCTGACGCAGATGCTCGGGGGCATCTTTTGCCAAGTCTTCGTCGGACTGGGCATCCAACGCTTTGAACGCCGCTTCCTGGAGCTGTTGAAAGTACGCCAGATACTCGTCCTTGGTCGCGAAGTCCGACGGATCGTCACTCGTCGTGTTTTCTTTGCCGTGTTTCTCGGCAAAACCTTCGGGCAATTCGATGGCAAACCCCGGCGCGATCGAATTGAGCAACCCGCACTCGGCGCTGATCAAGTGCCCGAGCTGCCAGGCCACGTGGTTGCAGCCTTTGGCCGGCCGGGTCAGAAGCTCTTCATCAGTCAGGTCACTGACGTAGGACGTGGTGATCATTCGGCTGAGTTGGTAGGCGCTGCGAATCGCATCTTTTCCGTGCATGAGAAGCCTTTCGTGGGATCGAGGGATGGAAGTTGTCCGGAGCGATAAGATGCCTTTATAGCGATCCGAGCCGCCGGGGGAACGTCTCAGTTACCGACAAACCGATCGAAAAGAGAGCGGGCGCGTGCCAGATCATCGGTTCCTTGCACGACGACGCGGCCGTCTCGGAACAACGTCAGCTGGGTCGTCTCATCGACCTGCAATCGCGTGAAGAATCGAGTCGATTGGACCGATCCGATCGCTTCCCAACGTCGCGCCATGGCCTGCAAGTCGATCTGCACGTTGTCGCCATGCGGGTTGAGTTGCACCGCGTCCCGCCCACACAGCGCCCCTTCGCTGCTACCCAAGGCGTCGCCGCGGAGGAATTCGAAGTCGCGCCGGACGCAGGCGATGCACTCGGGAGCGATGGCCCGATCGAGTTTGACTTGGCGGACTCGGTTGTTCCACAGGTCGATCGACAACACGTCTTCGGAAACAGCTTGCCGATTGCCCGAAATCCACTTGAGCGTTTCGGCCGCCTGCAAGCTGGCGATCGTATGGGTCGCCGGTCCGATCACGCCGGCGGTATCGCAGGTGTCGACGACACCTGCCGGCGGCAGGTTGGGAACCAGACAGCGAAAACACGGCCGTGCGGCGCCATCGAACAGTCGTACCTGACCGCTCGCGCCGACGCATCCGCCATGCACCCACGCGGTGCCGGTCGAAAGGGCCCAGTCATTCAACAGAAATCGAACGCCAAAATTATCCGTCGCGTCGATCACCAGCTCCGCGCCGGCCAAGACGGCTTCGATGTTGCCGGCGTTGATGTCGGTCACCACCGCGGTGGTCTGCACCTGGTCGTTGATCTGCCGCAGCCTGCGACACGCGGCTTCGGCCTTGCTGACGCCCAGACGGGCATCTTCGCCGTCAAAGAGTGATTGTCGTTGCAGATTCGTCCACTCGACAACATCACGATCAATGATTCGAATCTGGCCCACGCCGGCGCGACACAGCAATTCCGCCGCCACCGTCCCGAGTGCACCGCATCCCAGGATGGCGATCTCGGCTCGTTCGATCCGGTCTTGCCCCTGGACGCCGATCGGGGCGAATTGCCGCTGGCGTGCGTAACGATCTGGCGAAATAGAATTCACAAAGGGTAAGGGTGTCGTGCGGAAAAGGACGAACGTGATGCCAAGCAGAACATGAGGGTTGCCATGGCCAATGTAAACCATCTTGCGGCACGTGCCGAGTTGCTTCGCCAAACGCGTCGCTTTTTCGACGAGCACGGCTTCTTGGAAACGCAACCGCCTTGCCTGTCGCGCGATTGTGTGGTCGATGCCTATTTGGATCCGTTGGCCGTTGAAACGAACACGCTGGGCATTTCGGATCCGCGTCTTCCCGAGCGGTTTTATTTGCAGACCTCTCCCGAGTCAGCGATGAAACGCATGCTGGCCAGCGGAGCACCCTCGATCTACAGCATCGGCCCGGTGTTCCGTGGCGGCGAAACCGGTGAGTTGCACAACATCGAATTCACGATGTTGGAGTGGTACGAAGTCGGCGGTGATTTCGAATCAGCGATGCGACTGACCGGCCAATTCGCTTCCAAGATGCTGGGTGCCGATGGCTATGATTCGATTCGCTACCGCAATGCCTTTCACGAACAACTCGGATTCGATCCGATCGATGTTTCCATCGGTGACCTCGGCGAGCAGGTGGCGAAACTGGACGCATCACTGGCGACAACGATCGCCGAGGATCGCGATCAGATGCTCGATTATCTGTTGTCCGCCCGGATCGCGCCGAAGCTGGGGCAACGGCGTCCCACGCTGTTGACGGATTACCCCCTGTCCCAAGCCGCGTTGGCAAAACCGTCGACGAGCGATCCTCAATGTGCCGCCCGATTCGAACTCTATGTCCGCGGGGTTGAATTGGCCAACGGGTATGACGAACTGCTCGATGCCGATGTGCTGTTGGCAAGGTACGCCGAGAACAACCGCAAGCGGACGACATCGGGACGCAGTCGCCTGGCCGCCGAAACGACCCTGGTCGATGCAATGCGTGCGGGATTCCCCCCATGTAGCGGCGTGGCGTTGGGGGTGGACCGTCTGCTGATGCTGCAGGTCGGTGCCGACCGTCTCGAAGACGTGATGCCGTTTTCGATCTGGAATGCATGACCAGTTTGGGCAATCGCGCCGACCCGTCGAGGGCGGGCCGTACAGACTGCCAAGATCGGTCAAAAAGCACGCAAAAAACTTCGCGAGTTGGAATTGGTGGTTACAATAAAAGTAGCCTCAAAACAAAAGGATCATGCCGATGTCTGACGCGCTCGCGCCGAGTAACCAGCTGGCCGCTGGGAAATCATCTGGAGAAGGCTTAGCCAGCAAACCGGTCGGTCGTTTGACCGTCAATGCGGCTTTTCTGAGAGAGATCAAAGACGACAACCGTCAGTTGAAATCACTCTGGGACCGGCTGATTCCGATGTTCTCGCACCCCGAGACGGCAAAGAATCATTGGCCGGAATTGATCGCCGGACTCGCCGAACTGAGAGACCAATTGGCAATCCACTTTTCTCTCGAAGAGGCGTATGGTTACTTTGATGACGCCGTCGACATCGCGCCACATCTGAGCCTGACCGCCGAAACACTACGGGCCCAACACTCGACATTGTTTTCACAGATCCGTGATCTGGCCGAGCTGGTTTTGGAGCTGAATTGCGAAGCCGGCGAACACATCAACAAGCTGACGCGCCGTTTCAAGGCGTTTAAATCGAGTTTCGAAAGCCACGAAGAATCAGAATTGAAACTGATTCTGGCCAGCTTTGATGATGACCTGGGCGTCGGTGATTGAACCGCCCGCCGGACCGTGATGTTCGCACGTGGCGTAAGCTTCCAGCTTGCGTTTGACGAGTGAAACGAGACGGCAAGCGGTCGGTCGATTTAATCGGGATCTGCTGGGTCAATGGTGAGCCGTTGGCCGTAAGGCCTCGGGCGGGCGCCGAAATGCCAGGCCGCTTACGCGTCGCGGCTCACTGAATCGACAGCCCCCTCGCGCCGTTCCGTTATGATTTTGGCAGCAGGCCCGCGGCCGCTACGCGACGCCGTCGCCGCAAACCCGATTTCGCCCGCCGCGCTTCGCTTCGTACAGTTTCTCGTCGGCCCGGCGGATCAGCTCCAATCCCGTTTCACTGTGCTCTTGATTCAGCACCGCAAAACCGAAACTTGCGGTGATGTTCAGCGGTCCGGAAGCCGTCTGAAACGGTTGCTCGCAGACGGCTTTGCGACACCGCTCGGCGACCTCTAAGGCTTCTTCGGCACCGGTCGCTGAGAGCAACAGACAGAACTCTTCGCCGCCATAACGCGCCAGCAAATCGTCCTCGCGGCAGCCCGTGGAGACACGCCGGCCGAATTCTCGCAGCACCTCGTCGCCGACCAAGTGTCCATAGGTGTCATTGACGCTTTTGAAATGATCGATGTCGATCATCACCACGGTGACCGGCTGACGCTGGCGGACCGCGGCGGCGATCGAACGACCGAGTGTCTCCAGCAGGTAGCGTTTATTCATCGTCCCGGTCAACGCATCGCGTGTCAGCGCCGAATAAACCGTTTCGTGATACTGCGACTCGACGCTTCCGGCAGAAAGGAACTTGAACAGAAAACTGCCGAAACGAATCGTGTCGCCGGAGTTTAATCGGACGCGTGTGACTGGACGACCGCCGATGAACGTTCCATTGGTGCTGCCCAAGTCTTCGAGTTCAAACCCCGCCTCGGTGCGACGAATGATAGCGTGTTGACGCGAAACGCTCGTGTCGCTCAGCATCAAGTCCGAACCGGCTTCGCGGCCGATCAACAATTCATCTTTCTCGATCAGCAACATCCCATCGACAACGTCGGCAGGATAAATTTGCACCAAACAAGATTGATCGTTACGAGACCCCAACGACTGTTCGGGAGAACGCTGCAACGTGGCTTCCGGTTCGCTCTGCAAGGGTTCGCTCTGCAACGGCTCACCACTGCGTGCCCCGGCGACGTCCTTGGAGGAACTGAGCAAGCATTCGGGGTTTGTGTCGCCCTGGAGGGGATCTGGTTTCATCGCAGCGTGCATCATGTCAATTCATCAAGTCGGAAAGGCGCTTTGAAGTGTGTCATTGGGGCCCACAAAGATGGGTCACAATCAAACATCCACCGCACCCGATCTTGCCATGCATGGAAGCTTCGTCCGCGAATCCACGATTTTCAAGATCAGTCATTGCGCTGGTGATGATTGTATCATTCAACCCCGCCACTCTGAACCAAGGGACGCACCGTCGCCAGCAACAACGGATACATGCCGCGCTGTGATCCGGAAAGTGCGTCCAAATCGATCTCTTCCAACAGCGTGAGGATCGTTTCGGGATCGACCGCCTCGGGATCGATCCGGCGTCGATCGACCAACGTAGTGGCCCAGTTGAGTCGGTCGGTGTCCTTCAACAGCTCTTGATCACGCAAGATCTCATAGGCCAGGTTGGCGTGTTGCAAATGTTCCAGCTGTTTCGCGGCAGAGGTACCGTCGCTGCCTTCGCCCGAGGCATCGATCACTTCGGCCATCGCGGTGTGGGTTTGTGCCAGCCGCCTCAAAATGTCCGGGGTCGCCGATTCGCTCAGCAGCTGTTGGTAGGTGGCGATCGATCGGGCAAACAATTGCTTTGCTTGCTGGCGTTGCTGATCGTTGCCATTGACCCACAATCGCCCCAGGTTGTTTTCCGCGGTGGCCAGGTTGACGCGAAAGAACTCGTCGGCGTCGGCCAACATCCAGGTCCGTTCTAAATCCTCGATCGAACTGGCGTAGTCCTCCGCCGCTTCGTCTTTGCGGCCCAAATGGACGGCCACTTCGGCGCGACGCAATTTGGCGTGGGCGAGTGATTGCATCCAATCGGATCGTTCGCCGACGGACTCCAGACGGTGACTGAGATGATCGATCAATCGCGTCCATGCTTGGTACGAGGCGGGGAATTCGCCGCGTCGGCTGAGGCGTTGGGCGTGCTCGGTCGCGATCGTTTCGTATAGTTTCATGTCGCTGGGATCGCCCCGATGATCGGCCAGCCAGCGAGCCCAACGGACGGCGTTCTGATAGCGATCCGCCGAGAACACGCGTCTGGACGCCGGGGATGTCGATGCCTGGGTGCGTTCAATCACCAATTCCAATCGCACCAATGCTGAAATCGCACGGGCGACGAAATTGGAGGGCGCGGCATCGGAAACCGGTGGCGGTTCAAAGGGCAACCAGTGCTGAATCTGCTCGCGGGCTCCGATCGCGTCGGCGAGCGTGGGCGACGTCTCGCTCGCCAACGCCCTGCCGATCGTCGTGTTGATCTTTTCCAGGCAAACAAGTTCATGCAGGGAGGGCGCGTGGCGGAACCAGTTGTCGCCAAGCTCCGAAGCGGTACCCGACCGGTGCAACGAGACCGGGGTGATGGTATCAACGGCGTGCCCCAAGCCTGCGAGAATGGACTCCGCCTTGGCAAAGTGTTCGGACGATTGCTCGGCCTGCCCACGCATCCGATGCAGGTCGCCTAAACGCAAATGGCACTTAACACGTTCCAACCAAACCAGGGTGTTGGTTTTAAAGGCATCGGCGTCGAGTTCATTGCTGAATCGATCGGCGATCGGATCGATCGGCTGTTCGATCAACCGCTGGTATTGTTTCAGGGCTTGTCCGATCAGCTCATTTCTTAGCGGCGTCATCGCCGGATGGAATTGCAAAGAACCGCTTAAGTCGACCAGCCACGTGTCCGCGGTGTCGCGTGCATCGACCAGACGCTCTAGAGACTCGTGATGTGCTTCGCGGGCTTCGATTCTCGCCTGACGCTCTGCCTGATGCGCCGAGCGGATCACCAGCGCGCTGATCACCGAGACGATCATCAACCCCACGATCGCCAAACCGATGGTGGATGCGAGGGCGCGGTGTCGCCCACACCAACGGGAACATCGTTCGATCAGACTTTCGTCGTGGACCGACACGCGCAATCCCGTCATGAAACGTTGCACATCATCGGCCAAGCTTTCGACGTCGCAATAACGTCGCTCCGCGGTGGGATCCATCGCGGTGTGGACGATCTCTTCCAACGGTTTCGGGACACAGGGTTGCATCTCTCGCAGCGGCGTGAATTCACCTTCACGGGCGCGGCGGAGCACCGATCTGACGTCCAGCCCCTTGTGCGGATGAGTGCCCGCGATGATTTCGTAGAGGATCACGCCGAGCGAATAGATGTCGCTGTGGCTGCCCATGGAGGCGAGTTCCCCCCGCGCCTGTTCGGGCGCCATGTAGGTCGGCGTTCCGACCACGCTGCCCTCGGACTCCATCGGCGACGACGAACGATAGCTGCCCGATTGATCATTTTGTTTTGCCGGTCCCCGAACCGTTGTTTCACCGCCGTCGTTATCATCGATGTAGCGTGCCAGCCCCCAATCCACGACGATCGTTTCACCGAAGGCCCCGGCCATGACATTGGTGGGTTTCAGATCGCGATGGATGATGCCGCGTCGATGGGCATACGCCACCGCGTTGCAAACATCGATGAATCGAAGCAACAGCGGAGTGATCGCTTCGATCAATTCGTGCCTGAGCCACTTGCCTTCGCGATGCTCGGCGTGTGCCATACGAATGTGATGACGCAACGTGTCGCCTTCGAGCAGTTTCATCACGTAGTAGGTGTCGCCCGTTTCGTCTGCGACCAACTCGTGAACGGGCACCACGCCTGGATGCTGAAGCCCGCTCGTGATCCGCGCCTCGTGCAGGAACTGTTCTCGTTCGCTCGGCTGGATTTTGCTCGGATTGCTGATGCGTTTGACGGCGACCTCGCGTTGCAGTTGCCGGTCGAGGGCGCGCTGAACCACCCCCCAACCGCCGCGTCCGAGCTCACCGAGTTCGACATAGCGGTCACCATCGCGCCGGCGTTGTTCGTCTTTGCCGGATTCCGCCGTTTCGCGGTGCCGGTTGGAAGCCGAGCCGAGTGTACATTCGGCCTCCGACAGGCCGGCTTCCCGCGGGCGAGGTGCGGCACCAGAGCGTCCGGAACGCGCGTCCGTTGGCCGCTCGGGTTCGGGCGTCGAGCCCGCTCCCCACACGGTCGCCAACGAATCAGCCTCCGCAGCCGCGTTGGCGATTGGCGGATGCCGTGGCCCTTCTGAATCGTCTGGCAAAAAACGGCCGTTGATCGTTTCCATGTTCGCTTTGGCTGTCGATCGATCCGGACGTATCGATCAATCGGTTTGGGAGGGCTTCACGGTTGACTGGGACTGCATCATCGGGATGCTTTACGTAATCGTAGGACGCCCCCAAACGTTTCGACTGGCGTTTCTGGTAATCCCCCATCGCCGATTGATTTGACGAACCCTTTGTAACCCGCAATGCCTGAACCTACCTGTGAAATCCGTGCGGCGCGTCCCAGCGACGTTCCAGAAATTTTTAGGATGCTTCGTGAACTGGCAATCTTTGAAAAGCTGGAGCATCAATTGACCGCCGGTGAAGACGACATGCACGATGCGCTCTTCGTCCGCCGTTGCGCCGAAGCCTTGGTGGCCCAGACGGATCGCCAAGACGACACGGAAAGCCAGCTGGTCGGGTACGCGATTTACTTCCAAAACTTCTCGACCTTTCTCTGCAAACCCGGCATCTATCTGGAAGATATCTACGTCCGTCCCAACTTTCGCCGGATGGGAATCGGAAAGTCGTTGCTGCGAAAGCTGGCCGAAATTGCCATCGAAAGGAATTGCGGGAGGATGGAATGGGCCGTCTTGGATTGGAACCAAAACGCGATCGACGTCTATCAGAGGATCGGCGGAGACGTGCTGCCCGACTGGCGAATCGTCCGCTTGGGAACCGAGACGATCAAGAAACTGGCGGAGTGAGAATCACTTTTGTAGGGCATGCTGTGCATGCCAGGTACGTAGGGCATGCTGTGCATGCCAAGTACGTAGGGCATGCTGTGCATGCCAAGTCCGTAGGGCATGCTGTGCATGCCACCGTCACGCACAGCGTGACCTACTCACTGAGCCACTGGGCGGCTTCGGGGGCGAAGTAGGTGAGGATGCCGTCGGCACCGGCGCGTTTGAATCCCAACAGGCTTTCCAGGGCGACGTCACGGCGGTTGAGCCAGCCGAGTTGTCCGGCCGCCGACAACATCGCGTATTCACCGCTGACTTGATACACGAAGGTCGGTACGCCAAAGGTTTGCTTGACCTTGGTGACGATATCCAAATAAGGCATGCCGGGTTTGACCATCACCGAATCGGCGCCTTCGGCTAAATCCAGCGCCACTTCGTGCAAGGCTTCATCGGCTTGCTCGGGGGACTGTTGATAGGTCTTCTTGCTGGCCCCGCCCAAGTTGCCCTTGGATCCGACGGCTTCACGAAACGGGCCGTAGAACGCGCTGGCGTACTTGGCCGCGTAGGACATGATTTGAACATTGACGTGGCCGGCCGATTCCAGCGCATCGCGGATTGCACCGACGCGGCCATCCATCATGTCGCTGGGGGCGATGATGTCGCATCCGGCATCGGCCTGCACCACCGCCTGCCGGGCCAGAATGCCAACGGTTTCGTCGTTGACGACGTCTCCGTCACGCACGATCCCGTCGTGACCATGGCTGCTGTACGGGTCGAGGGCGACGTCACAAATGATTCCCAGCGTGTCGCCGACGGCCGCTTTGATTTGGCGGACCGTTTGGCAGACCAGGTTATCGGGGTTGGTCGCCTCGGCGGCGTCGGCGGTTTTTAAGTCCGCGGGCGTCGCCGGAAAAACCGCGATCGCCGGGATCCCCAAATCGCGGGCGCGTTTGGCGGCATCCACGATCTTGTCGGTTCCCAATCGCTCGACACCGGGCAGGGACTCAATCGCTTGGGCACCGGTTCCCGGATGGACAAAGATCGGCCAAATCAGGTCGCTCGGGGTGAGCGACGATTCGGCAACCAGACGTCGGGACCATGCGTGACGGCGTTGCCGTCGCGGTCGTGTTCGCGGGAATGGCCCACGTGCAAAATCGTACATCCTGTTTCTATCGTATCCGTCTACAGACCACGTTCTTCGGCGAAGGATTGGATCCGATAGACCCGCTGCTCTTCGGTCGCATCGCGGACTTTCAGCTTTCCATCGCTGTCGACCATCAAGAAGATTCCGGGTTCGACGATGGTTTCGTCATCAACGATTTCCAACGGCGCACCGCCTTCGACATCGATCACGGTCGCGGACGACTTGATGACCTTTGGTTCGCTGGTCTTTTTGACTTCAAGCGTGATCGGATCGACGACTTCGGCCGATTCGACTTCGGTGCTCAACACGGTGCCTTCGGTGGCCTCCATCCGTGCCGGCACGAAAACCCCGAGACGTGGATCGAAACTCGACGCCACGACTTCCGCCTTGGGCGGATCGGATTCGATTTCAATCCTTCGACTGCCTGCGTTCACGACACGCGGCTTGTAGGGTTTCACGCTGCCAAAGGCGACGCGATCGACGGGCGGCAGCGACGTCGGGGCGCTCGGATCGCTCCACTCGCTCCAGCGTTTGTAATTTCGTTTTTGAGTCTGTTCGGCTTCGGCCGACAGCGTCACGTACCGTTTGTAGGCTTCCGGATCCAGGTTGCGACTCTTGGGTTGCAGCTCCGGCGACTTGGGGAAGTTGGGATCGTTGACTGCGAAACGCACCCGATAAACGTACTGGCGATTCATCCGCGGTGCTTTCGGATCCATTCCCACGACTTTGCCGCCGACCTTGTAGGTTTTGCCTTGGATGTAGGCGAAGTCATAGAAACGGAGCAGTTTGTAGTCGACGGGGTTTTCTTCGGCTGGCTTGCCTTCATTGGCCGACCGAGTGCTGCCCATGCCGCCGCCATAGCCCATATCCATGTCATAGCCCTCGTCCATGCCCATATCCATGTCCATCTCCATATCGTAACCCTCGTCCATGCCGCCACCATAGGATCGCGTCTGGCCACCGGCGATATCGATTTCAAACTGTTTCATATCGACGGGTCCGGCGTTTGCTTGTTCTGCCGCGGCTTCTTTTTCCATCTGCTCGGCCAGCAGAACACGTTTGGACTTCAACGGAATCAACGGGTGGTTGGCAAAACTGGCGTAGGGGTCCAGCAATACCGGGGGAATCCACATGGTGACGCCAGGAATTCGGTAATCATCGGGAACCAACTCGGGCGCAAAGCCGGACCAGTAATTGGCGGCATTCCAAATCGTCGTGTCGTTGCTGTCGCGGAGGACCCAGTCCGCATCGGTCAATTGATCGACGGACTTGTTCGTGACATCGGCCCGTTGAACCTGGTAGGCCACGTAACGCGGCAGGTCACGTTTGACCGGGTCGTATTCGGCCGCGTAGGAGAGCGCTTCTTGGTAGGCATCGATCAACTGCTTGTGGGGAATCACCGCCGTCCCGGCGATGAACAGTCCGATGCCGGGGACCGGGGGCTGATCCGCACCAGATGTCAGATGTTTTGTCGACTTGGCCGTCGTGCCGAGGTTCTTGTCGGCGGCGAGTTTTCGGATCGGCCCCGATGCTCCGGTTGCTGACATTTCATCCATGCCCATCATGTCCATGCTCATCATGTCCATGCCCATCATATCCATGCCCATCATGTCCATGTCGCCTTCCTCACCCATCATCATGTCCATGGGGTTCTGACGACGACTCCGTCTGGAGCTGCGTTTGGGTTTCGCTTCCACCACTTCCACTTCGTCGGCGGGTTCCAGATCGGCTAATGCATAGGTGCCGTCTTGGGAACGATAGGCCAGCGACGCGATCACGCCGGTCGTTCGAACCGCTGCCGGTTTGGCAAGCACGGGATCCTTGCGGCGGACCTTTTCTTTGCTCGCCTTGGACAAATCCCACGGATCGGGTTGATAGAGACTGGATTTGATCGGTTGCAGGAACTTCTGTTGCTCCATCGCGATGTCGAATTTCGGCTCGCGGGGATTTTCCTCGTCGTTGACGATCGCATCGGTGTGGTCATCATCGACTTGCCGTTTGACTTCGGTCGCGCTCTGGGCCAAGCGATCCGGATCGTGTTTCTCCGTGATGATCGGCTTGCCAAGTCCGCTGTAGACCAAGAATGCGGACAGCAGCACCACAATCGCAACGATCAGCTTTTCAAAATTGTAGACGGCAAAGTCTTTCAGTTTATCGGCGTCCATGATGTTCCCCTGTCAGCAGGTACTTTGGTTCATCGGGTAATGGTCGAAAATCAGGCCCGCAATCGTTTCACGGGCCGAGAGAGGAGGGGGGTAAGGCTAGGGTGACGCGACGGGGATCGCCATCGCGGTTGGTGGTGTTGCGGCCGGCGGTGTAGTCGCCGGCGGTGTTGCGGCCGGCGGTGTGGTTGCCGGCGGTGTTGCGGCCGGCGGTGTGGTTGCCGGCGGTGTTGCGGCTGGCGATGTTGTCGCCGGCGGTGTGGTCGCTGGCGGTGTGGTCGCCGGCGGTGTTGCGGCCGGCGGTGTCGTCGATGGCGGTGCTGTGGCTGGCGGTGTCGTCGCCGGCGGTTCGGCGGTTGTCGCCGGTTCGGTGCCGGTCGGCCCTGGCAACGCGTCGATCACTTCAGCGGATTCGTCGATCGAGACATCGTCCTTCACCTTTTCGATTCCGAGTGACTCTTCGCTGGGCGGATTGTAGAAATAGATCAGGCCATAGATCTCCACTTCCATGTCCATCGGATATTCCTCGGGGGCTCCGACGGTCGCTCCACCGCCCATGCCTCCCATGCCACCCATGCCCATGCCTCCCATGCCCATGTCGCCCATCATTTCGTCTTCCATGCCCATCATGTCACTGTAGCCTCCGCCTCCGCCTCCGCTGGCGGAGCCTCCCTTGGGTAGGACGCGGACTTGGCGGACATCGACCATCAGCGGTGCGCTCCCGCAGGCGGCCAACAGCCTGGCGACGCTCTGTTGATTCATTTGCAAGTGCAGCATGACGGGAACGCGTTTGGCGACCGCAATCGCGACTTGTCCCGGGTCGTTGCTGCTGAAGGCACTCCGCAGCGATGCGGCGTCGATGGGTTCGTTGGCCGTGTTGACATAGCGGCTGTCGCCGGGGTCGGAGCCTTCGCTCTCGATACCGCCGCTACCGCCAGGTCCCATGCTATCCATGTCATACATATCCATGTCGCCGTAGCCTTCCATGTCATCCATCCCCATCCCGCCAAAGCCGGCGGTGACGCGTGACCCCGGATCGGAGATGCTGCCCTGGTTGAAGGTGACCGACTTTCCGATCGCGAGTTTTTTGATTTCGCGAATTTCGGCTTCGAACGCTTGCTGCGCTCCTCCATTGACGGCGGCGATGATCTGCAGCAACTGTCGCAAGATCCAAAGGTTCTCTTGCGAGTAGTACACATCAAGTTCCGACGGATACTCCTTGACCCCGCGCCAGGGGAACAGATCCTTGAGCACCGTCTCTTGACTGGACGTACTCCAGATCACGACCGGTTCCTCGATGGCTCCGGTGATACTGCGTTTGGCCTGTCGAGACGGTCCCGCCGCCATCATCATCATGTCGTCCATCCCGTAGCTTTCCGCCATTCCGCCGGCGCGTTTGGAAAAATCGGCGGTCCATTTCGCACCGGCGATTTCTGCGTAACTCGGCAGCGTTTCGCCGATGTACTGCTCATAGCGACGGAGCAGGTCGGGGTTGACCTGATCGGGGTCGGACGAAGGCGGGAAGGGTTCGTATTTCTCGAACGGCAGTTTGAGTTTGTTGCGATCGACGATTCCGGTTTCGGGGTCTTTGACGTACTTGAACTCAATCAGAAAGTCATCTTTTAACTTGGTCGGCCACGTCAAAATATCCCGCTGGGCGTCGAACACATTTTGCCAAGCTTGAAGCACTTCCTCTTTGCGGATGTCGATTTTTTCGTTCATCCACTGATGGGACAGATCATTCGGCTGGGTCGGCAGCTCGTTGCGATACTGCGACACTTTCTGAACGTCACCTTCGATCTTGCGGATCTGCGATTCCGTCTTTGTGTTCAGATCACTCGTCGACAGATACCAGACGGTCAAGGCCCCGATCAGGACAATCGAGCTGCCGATCCAGAATCCATGCTTGATAGCGACGGCCAGGTACTCTTTGACTTGGTCCATGATGATTGCGTGGGTTGCGAAAAGTGAAAATAGTGATGGAACGGACGCGTGGTGTGACGCGGGACTAGGGATTGGTGGCGACGGTATCGTCCAGGGTTTCCTCGGCGGGCGGCTCCTCGCCTTGCAACGCCGCCTCTTCCTCGGCTTTCAAACGTTTGGCTTCCATCCGCTGCGAATGGGTCGTGGGGGTCCAGAGGAATTGGAACACAAAGTCCATTCGCCGGGCCTTGAAGAATTCCGGTTCGGCATCGGGATCGATCTTCGTCGTCGCGACCGCCGTGCCGGCAACCGGGGGTTCATAGTCGGGGTTCGGGATCGACGTTTCGATCGCGTCTTCGATGTTCAGCATCAACGGGTAGCTGATGCCGAGTTCGGCGGGAGTGTATTCGATCGGTTCGGCCGAGGGATCGTTCGGATCGGGCAGGCGGATGACGCGATTGGCGACATCGGGCGGCAATCGGCTGGGATCCAGGAACGCCGTCGTAAAGTACTTGCGGGTGTGGTTGTTGCCGTGCAATCCGACGCGATCGGGATTATTGAAGTAGTGATAGCCTTGCAATTCGACGACCCAAAACGGCCCCGTGGGCGGTTCGGGTTCGGTGGCCATGGCGCCAGGCTCCTTGGGAATGTTCATCAGTTTCTCCCAGTCAGCCTTTTCGTCGGTGAATCGCTTCTTTCGCTTTTCGTACCATTCGGAGATGTCGTCGAAGTACTTGGTCTCGAAGGACGTGACCTGGAAATCGATCCGATCTTCGTAAGGCACCTGTTTGGCGGTGGGCATCTGGCCGGGTTCGACGCCTTCGTAGACCCCGCGTGGGATGATCTGATTGACGCCGCGGATCAGTTCCATCCACAAGACACGGTTTTCCGCGTCACCGGTGATCTCTTCGCCGACCGCATTCAGGTAGGTCAGCTTCTTTTCCAGTTCGCTATCGGTACCGCGGTGATCTTGGGCATAGCTCTCCATGCTGGTCACCGCGACATTGGCTTGTTTCCAAAGGTCGTCGTGGCTCTCTTTCCAACTATTCTGGGTGAAGTAGAAATTGGCCGACATGCCGAACATCAGCACCGCCAACCCGGCGACGGTCCAAGGTTTCTTGGCACGAATCATCCGCTGCGTGATGATTTCCTGCGGGACCAGGCTGGCGTGGATTTGCGAGATGCCCAAGCCTTGCAGACACAGACCGTAACAGACCGCAAACGTCGTCGCGTTGTCGCGGAACGTGGGAATCGCCAGCACATCGTCGCCACCCAAGCGATTGAAGCGGTCCAGGGTGTGGACTTCGAAGCCGAGATTCTTGCCCAGGTAGGCAGCCAGACCCGGCATCTTGACCGTGTTCCCGGTGATCAGCAGCTCGGTGATGTCGGCTTTGCGATCGATGCTGCGGAAGAACCCGATCGAACGCTGCACTTCGGTGACCAGATCGTTAAACACCGGTCGCATCGTTTGGAAAATCAGCTTCGGATCAACCGCCTCGCGGGCATTGCGTTTGATGTGTTCGGCCTTGGCGAACGTCATCTTCAAGTCTTTGGTCAACTGGCGGGTGAAGTGGTTCCCGCCGATCGGCATGCTGCGCTGCCAAATTCGGAACCCGTTGGTGACGATCAGGTCCGAGCTGTCGGTCCCGATCGACAGGATCACGCTGGACGATGGCGGTTCGTCCGAGTTGAAGATTTCGCCGTCGAGCCGATCGCCCATGCGGTCATAGGCGACCATGTTGTACAGCGCGATCGGAGCCAATTGGACGACGTCGACTTCCAGGTTGGCGGTATCGAACGGGGCCAACTGGCGATTGGCTTGCTCCCGTTTCATCGCGAACAAACCGACTTCGCTGTCCAGTGCGTAACCGTCTTCGACCATGCTGCCGGGCATCATCTGGTAATCCCAGACCACGTCGGACAGCTCGAACGGGATTTGTTGACGGGCTTCGTAACGGACCAGGTCCGCGATCTTTTTGACTTCGACCGGCGGCGGTTTGAAGAACTTCGACAGACCGCTCTGCCCGGGGACGCTGATGCAGATCTTGTCGGTCATCCCTTCGTTGCGTTCGAGCAGCTGATTGATCGCGTCGGCGATCAATTCTTCGGGAACCGCTTCGGGCTGACTTAAGATCTTGGGGTATTCGATGTAGTCGAACGCGGTGGCGACAACTTCGTCATCGACGAGCGAACAACGCAACGCCTTGAGCGCTGATTGTCCGATTTCGATTCCCCAAACTGAAGAGCTCTTGGCCATGGTTGAACGCTAACGAAAAAGTGATGAGTGAAATCGGCGACTGAGAGTGCATCGGGTGCAGATCACGGGACATCACGCCCCCGACTGGCGGCCCGTCTCGCGCCCCACCGGTCTCGCTGTCCCAGGTGACAACCGCTCGAACCGCTCGCCGACAACCCACTCTGGCGGGCGACCGAGTCGAGCACGGACGTGCGTACGGCACATTGGAATAAACGATGGATGGCGAGAATCCTTGGGCGATCTTTGGCTGAATTGTGACAGATTTTTAGACTCGATTGCGAATCAACGTCGAAAAATGCAATGCATCCCGTTCCGGCAGGGTACTCCGACCCTGCCGACTTCTCCACGCTTGGCCGGGCACGATGTCGAATTTACACCACCGAGTGCGTTCCGAATGTGCTGATTGCCCCAAAATTGCACAATGAAATTTCACGGCAAACCTTTCCAAGCTGCACCTTCGCGCGAGGGGATGGAGGAAGAGAAAAGAGAAAAGAATGATTTCAGGAACCAGAACGAGTGACAGCCTGCTGCGTTCCGGCGAGCGTCCGGAATGCATCGTCGCGGCAAAAAAATCGCTCTGTTGCAGTCGATCGAATCCCGGCCACCGCTACCAGTCTATCCGTCGACCGTATCGGTCGTCAAATTAATTGTCCGCCGGACACGCCGCTTTTGCCCGCTATGGCCCAATACCGCTAAGTT
>NZ_JANZKV010000122.1 GCF_025060895.1 Stieleria sedimenti
GATGGCACGGGCTGTCGTCGTGGCCGGACGCGTGAACCAAGAGGTGCACCGCAGTCAGCGAGTTGAGCTTGTTTTTGAAATCAGGTCCATCGCGCCGACGCGGTGACCACCGCTGTTCGCCGGCAAAGGGTCGTAGCTCGTGGTCGGCCCAAGAATCGCCTACAATACGGCGATGGAAACTGTTTATCTGGAAACCACTGTTGTTGGCACGATTGCGTCGCGAGACCATCCGGACCCAATCATGTTGGCTCGCCAACTGTCCACTCGTCTGTGGTGGACGGATGCTCCAGCGCGCTTCGACCTTAAGATCTCTGATCTGGTGATTGCCGAATGCAGCGCTGGCGATCCAACCGCGGCATCCGAACGTTTGGCGGTCGTTGATGGGATCGACGTAGTCACACCGCGAGAGGATGCCGAATCACTCGCAGAGGCTCTCATGGTCGGCAAGGCCGTTCCCGAATCGGAGCCACGTGATGCCGCGCATATTGCATTGGCAGCGGTGCATGGACTAACTTATTTGGTTACCTGGAACTTCAAGCATATACTTAATCCACACCTACAACGGCGGATCGGCGACATTTGCCGTGAATCAGGTTTTATTCCTGCGACCATCTGCACACCGGAACAATTGCTTGAATCTTATGACGACACCCAACCCAATTGAAGAAATCAAGGCGATTCGCCACCGACTCGGGGCTGATGCTGGGTACGACATTCATCGCATCTTCGCGGAATTGCGCGACGCACGGGCGTCTTCAGAGCGCTCGTATGTCGACCTACCACCTCGACGAGTTGCGGCGAACCATGCGATGCAACGGAGCGGCGGGGGCGACGTTTCTGACAATGGCGGCTCAACTCCCGCCGCCCGCTGATCGCGGACGTTCGCCTTGCCGCGGTGAACGGTGGACGTTCGCGCTGCTGAATCGTGCTCGTGCTCAGGCGTCAGCCGGTACTCGTACTCCTACTCGACTGGATGGCAAACAAACCGATGTCGGTCGGCCACGCTGCTGAACGTTGTGGCTGAACTCGGCCCACCAAATTTCATCGGACCTCAATTTCCTGGGATTCGCATTTGATGTCACGGTTCGATAGGTGCGCGGTCGATTCGACCGAAGAAGACAAACCGACGCCTGTCGATTCGAGTACGAGTACCGCGTCCGCTGAGTACGAGTACGATTCAAGACAAACCGACGCCTGACGAACCGACCGCTGATTGGGACACCGAATTTCCCACGGCGATTCCGATCGAGTACATTGGCAGTCAGCGGCGATGGCTCGGGCCGTCGTCGAGGCCGGACGCGCGAACCATCCGTTGCACACGCAGGCACGGAGTCGGCGTCAATCGAAAACACAACGTCGCTCGCCGTGCCGCGGTGAACGGTGGCCGTTCTGTCGATGAGTCTCGATGCTGAAGTGCTTCCGAATCGACACGTCGTTTCCTCTTCGCATTCCGTTTCCTAGACGTGGTGTACCTGACAGCAATTTGCTTCCGCCCAAATCTCTTGCATTTGATCGCGTCGACGATCGTGGTGTCGTTCGGATGATGTTTGCACCCCCGACGAAATGGGTTGAATGGTCTCGCAAAGATGTTCCAGGCAAATTTCTATGGATGCCGCACGTCCGTACAAAAGTAGACGCGTTTCAATGGTGGAAAGACGGATGGATTCATATCGTAGAAAGAAGGGCAACCGGAATGAAAACGAGACTCGATCGGCGTTTGGCCGATGCAAGTGACGACGGCGAGAGAGAGCGCATCCGAAGCAGGTACGAGCATTGGTTTTCCGAACAAGAGAATATCTCGCGGCGTCCTACGGAATGGACGATCGAGCATTGGACGGCTCCCAGCGGTTCCGGGATGCGATCTTGGCGCTGTGGCGACGGGATAGCGGTTACGTTTGAATCGCAGGTGCTGGGTTTCGTGCCCGGCAGCCCAGTGCTTCTGCTGATCTCGCCCGACTCTGGCGCGATTTATGTTCCGAATGACGGGCTGGGCTTCCTGCACAGCGCCTTTAGCATCGGCAATCCACATGATCTATGCTCACCGTCACTAGCAGATGAACCTCTAAACGTTACCGACGTCGTTTGGGAGCGTGAGGAGGCAACGACAGAACCACGCGATGATACGGAGCGGCGGTGGTCACCGGTTTGAAGTGGTTAGTCAACTGCCGCCGCCCGCATATCGCTGCCGTTCGTCGCTCTCCAGGGAGCGGCTCTCCAGCAACATTGACTAATGGATTGAAATTACCATTGAAACACTGAGTTCTTCACGATGCTGCCCACTTTGGAAAGGTATTTGACAATGCGCAAGTTTATGCTCCTCGCCGTTTTTACGCTAAGCGTCAGCGTCGGAGATCCTATTACGGTTGCCGGTGAAGATGACGTCCGCAGATTGCAACAAGAAATCACTAGATTGAAAAGTGAGATTGATTCGTTGCGCCGTGACCGAGACGCATTGCAATCCGCACTCGACCAACTCAAAAAAGACGTGTCTTCAAAGTCGAAGGTTGATCCATCATCTGCAGAAGACGGTACACTTCTCGGCGTACTATGGGAAATTGATGTGCTGAAGCCAAACGGAACTGTGCATGCCACGCACAAATTCTATGCGGCCTATGGTAAAGTCTACTACGATTGGCGTGAGGCTGGGAACTATGTCGAACGCGGTTCCCGCGTTCGCGTTGACATTACCAAATCGGTCGACGAACGGTACATCGGCGTCTATGAGCTGGAGCGACTCAGCCAATCGCCTCTCGTGTATGTGGGGCGGGGTAAAAACAAGCGTGGTGAAAACCCTCGTCTTCGATTGCGAGTTATCGAGAACTAGACGCCTACCGCCAGATTCTCAAAATGTGGTCCATCTTTAATCCAGACGTTTCGACGAACCATGGCATGAACCGAAGACGCGGAGTCAAGTTCTTTGAAGTGGTTAGTCGTTCGCCGCGCCTCGGTTATGCCTGACGTTCGCGCTGCTAGCCGACGCCTGACTACCACGGCCCACTTGTTCTTTTGTGTCTTCTCGAGCTTTTTGTGGCAATTGATCTGCCGCGGTTTGACTGGTGCTGACGTACTTGCTGGAAGGCGCTCACGCAAAGTCGCCAAGCCGCAAAGATTAGAACCCATTCCTTTGCGGCTTGGCGCCTTTGCGTGGTCCTTGTTCCCCTTGGGCCACGCTGATGCCGCAATGGGTGCGCTCGGACTGCGCCCACCGGAACTCATCGAACCTCTGTTTCCTGGGATTCGCTCTTGATGTCACGGTTCGATCGGTGCGCGGTCGACTCGGCCGAGGAAGACAAACCGACGCCTGTCGTGCCGGCTGCTGATTGGGACACTCGATTTCCCACGGCGATTCCGATCGAGTACATTGGCCGTCAGCGGCGATGGCACGGGCTGTCGTCATGGCCGGACGCGCGAACCATCCGCCCGCACACGCAGGCACGGAGTCGTCGTCAATTGAAAACACAATGTCGTTCGCAGTGCCGCGGTGAACGGTGGACGTTCTCAGATGGAGTTGGCTTGATGCCGTCGTGGAATCACCCGAAGCTTGGAGCGTTCGAATTCGAGGACTTGGGCTGGTTCGCTGAGGTAAGAATGCCCGGTTTCACGCAATTCGATCTTGATACACCATCGGACTACGACCGCGCCATCATTGAGTTCAGTTTCGATGCGTATGAGCCTAACGAGTTTCCGAATGATGACATGGTTCACGTTGCTTCAAATCTCTTCGAGAATCATCGTCGGCTGATCACAGACGGCGTCAGCTTGCTTTTTGATGACATTCGAGGTGTTGGGACCGATTCGGGGATGTGGTGGCACGGTGATCTTGAACACGTCAACGAGATACTTGAGAATCACGCAAGGCGTCTCGATGAACTCGAAGGCCTGTTTCCCCTGCTGAATGGACCGTCGGTCCTGATTCAAGAAATTGGTTATGGGTTTGATGCCGCATGTGCGATCATCGGATTTGAATCTCTGATTGACGTCGAGCATGGAATCGGTTGGCTGACGGACGGCAACAAGATTCTCGGGACCGGTTACCGTAGCGACGTGAGTCCCAATTCAAGTCACTGAGAACCATGCGATGCACACCGAGTCGCCGAGTCGTGGTTACTGAAGTGGAGGATCGCTCGCGGCGACCGCGTGATCCGTCGCGATACCCGTGCGAACAAAGCGTACCGAAATGGCCATTCGTTACCTTCTCGCTACGACATTCGTTCTAGCCGTGATCATGGCAATCGCGACAGCTAGTTGGGCGGTTGCGTTGTTTCTCGCCTCTTTGGCTTCGTTGACATTGCCTTCTTGGATAAATGGCCGCAATTTCTTGCGAAGGCGCCTCCAGTTCGGTTCGTACATCATTTTGACCGCGATAGTCTATATCTTGTCCTTCGGGCCCGCGGTCGCGATTGACCAGTGCCTGTACAACGGGAATCCAACGAACGGCGCGCCGTATGGAAGCGTCCACCTAATTCGAGTTGCATATCCTATCCAGGCTGCCATCAGGACATGGCCCTACTGGGCGGAAGACGCGCGAGGGGCATCCAGAAGGCTTTTGGAATCATACAATTATCAGTGGCGGAGAATCGGATCGAGTACGAGAGTGTTTTTAGATGGGTTTGTTGACGAACTGGGAGCCACTGGGCGAAACGAAACGGACGGGTAACCAGCGGATCCACATGAGCGACAGAGTCAGTTTTGAATTTGGGTTCACGATGCTCGCCGTCGCCATGTGATTCGTATCGTTCACGCTGCTGACCGACGCCTGACGACAGCGCCCACTTCTTCTTTTGCGTCTTCTCGCGTTCTTTTGTGGCAATTGATTTACTGTCGTTTGATCGTGACCCGAAGGTCGCCCACCGGATGTCATCGAACCTCTGTTTCCTAGAATTCGCATTTGATGTCACGGTTCGATAGTTGCGCGGTCGACTCGGCCGACGAAGACAAACCGACGCCTGTCGATGCCAACGCTGACAACCGACGCCTGTCGTGCAGGCCGCTGATTGGGACACTGGATTTCCCGCGACGATTCCGATCGAGTACATTGACAAAGAGCGGCGATGGCTCGGGCTGTCGTCGTGGCCGGACGCGTGAACCATGTGGTGCACCGCAGTCGGCGAGTCGAGTTTGTTTTTGAGTTCAGGTCGATCGCGCCAACGCGGTGACCACCGTCGTTCGCCGACTGTAATGTTCAATGGATACAACGCCCCAAACATTGTCGGTCGATGGTAGACGAGTCGGTGTCGTCAACGGGTTGGAATGTCATTCGAGTTTCAATCGAGGATCGCTACGATTGGAGATTGAACGCGACGACCCATTACACCGCATTTTCGAGACCGTTGTGATGCTTGCTGCAAATGTCGATAGTTCGACTCCCGCAGACTACCAAGCGGCGTGGGATCGCTGGTATCGAGGTTGCGGTGAACTGCAAGATCTTGGTTTGTGGATTGGCGACGCCGAAGGGCCGATAGAGGAGTTCTCTCTCGAATCTGACTGGACTATAGAATGGTCGAACATGGAGACAGACGACGCATTTCTCTAAAGGATCGTCGTGTTCAACAGGATTGGGCCACGTTAACTGTTGTGGCCAATTTATCCGAGCTACAATGCGGCGAACCATCGGATGCACGACGAGTCGCCGAGTCGTCGTTTTTGAAGTAGAGGATCGCTCGCGGCGACCGCGTGATCCGTGACGTTCGTCGGCAGATCATATGCAGTATTCCATACGTTTGTTGATGTGCCTCATGTTGGGCGTAGCCGTCGGCCTGTTTCTTTGGAAGCACGCGACACCGGTTGCGTTTTTGCTGCTCGCACTCATGCCATCTCTGCTTTTCGTACTCGAACGCCGCAAGGTTCGAAGCCGATTGCATTCGCCGATGACCTGGTCATGGATTCTACTTGCTGCAACTTGCGCATACGTGGGATCCATCGGCCCATTCAATATGCTGCTTGGATGTCTCATTCATGACAACCATACATTGATGCGTGTCAACGACCTGGGCCGTTGGGTATATGCTCCGATGCGCTCACTTCCAGGACCAATTCGTTACCGGTTGGATGCGAATTACATATCGGGATGGCGAAACTATGGGACACAATTTGCAGATCCTGACGACTTGGGGCGAAGTTTCCCAACGCAACTGTACTAGCTGGGCGACGAACCAAGCCATGCACCGGAGTGGCGGTGGCCAGCGTTTTCTGAAATCCAGTTTAACTCCCGCCACCCGGTGATGGCGGTCGTTCGTCCTTAATGGAAGCCCTCAATGGCAATGACGCCCAACGAGATGTCCGCGTTCTTCGCGGAGCGAGCATCGAAGAGCGTATCCGCCATTGATTCGCTCAAAGTGCAAAATGTGCCGCTCCTTCTCGACTTGAACTTTCGACAGGCCGCTCAAAACTATCTCATGTCTGCATTGGTCGATTGGCGTCATCGGCTAGCCAATCCACGTCATAAATTGGTGAATGCGTTTGATGCTTGCAAAACGGCCATCGAACTGCTGCCTGGATTGGACTCGCCTACTCCGTTGGCAACGCGATTTCGATTCTACGATACCGTCTACCTGGCAACGCTGATTGACATTGATCCCCCGCAATCATGCTCGCGGATTTTTCAATCCTGTCGTGCCGATGCAGGTATCGATCTCGCTCTTGACTACTCGCTTGCCGAGCAATTGCTCGGTACTGGCGCAATTTTACCTACGATTGAAGGCAGGACATTCTCAAACGAACAGGCGCTCCTCAGGAAAACGTTCGTCACTTATGCTGCGATACTCGACGGGAACAAGGGTAAGATTGGCACGGCTGAATCGAACTTTGCTGAACGCGGCTCAGATTCCTACTATTCCGGGGGCTTGCAAATCGATGGCGGTGGTCCGGACAACTCAAGCGTGATTGACTATCGACTTGCTGCTATACTCAAGGCGACAGGCAGCGAAATGGATACTATTCACGCGATGCCGTCGACCGGGCGAACCATGCGATGAACCGAAGTCGCGGAATCGTCGTTTTAGACAATGGACAATAAACTCCCGCGACTCGGTTATCGCCGCCGTTCCCCGACAAAGATTGAGATGCGCCGAGCTTCACTCTTTAACGCGTCGTTGCTGCTGATGACGATCGCTTGTGTGGCCATGCTGATTCGACGCAATCGTTCCCAGACGCGTCCTGACAGTCATGTATCTACCACAACTCCGATTCTGCAATTCACTAAGTTCGCGGAAACGAATGGCGTCCCGATCGCACAATTGACTCTTACAAACACAACAAACAGGCCGATCTACTTTGCCGGATATGGATCGCATCGCCCGTTGCAGACGTGGGAACGTAATGTCAGCGATCAATGGATTGAGTGTGACTACGAGTGGTGTGGGACGGGCCGCTCAAACTACTCTCTCGCACCGCAGGACTCGATCGTGATCGATACCGCACTTCGCGAATATCGCACACCTGAAATGCCAGACGATCCGCCGCTGTCCGCATTCACAACACCAATGCGTGTAGTGCTATATTACGGATTCGCTGAGGACGACATTCAGCATCCAATTTTTGGTGAGCCTTTCCAAGCCGGCAGCCGGCAGGGCGGGGAACAATGAAATGCACGCGAGTGACCATAAGGACGGGAGTCATGGTTTTCGGTCTGCTTGCACGTCTTTCGCCCGTCCCGCGTGATTTCTAACGTTCCCCGAATGAATGAACCTGGACATCATTTTTCCGATCATCGGTGTCGCCTTGTTGTTGTTTGGCGTATTGCACGAATACGAATGGCGGCGTCGAATCCGAACCTCGGTCGTTTGCACTGGTCGCGTAGTCGAAATCCATGACGACGCGGACGACGGATACTTTCCGGAGATCGAATACACGTCTGGCGGCGATACGAAACGGTTCCGATCGGCGTACTCAATTCCACCCACGCCATTCATTGGAACTGACGTACCGATCTTGGTGGACACCACAAGCGGCGACGCCGAGATGTACAATCCAAGAGCTCGGTTGAACTTTACCATCGTTCCGATTGTCGGAGGGCTGTTCTTTCTGATCGTCGGACTCGCAACTATGTCGTGACTGACTTCTCCCGCACACGCTGCGGGGAACCATCGGTTGCACCCAAGCACGGGTGGAGAGAAAATAGGCCATCACAACATCGTTCGCCCGTGCTGGGTGAACCGCACCGTTCGCCAAACGTAAGCTCTTTAACCGCCACAGGATCATTGTGAACCGCAGCTACCTTCGTTTCTCGATCGCCTTCATGCTGTTCGCTTGCCTTTGCATCGCAGGCTTTCTTGCTGGCAACCGTGTTGGATACCGAGAAGGATACGCCTCTGGTCAAGCGAAACGCCAATCGGAGGATGCTTATCCTGAGGTTTACGAAGTTGGTGATCTCGTTCGGTCCGTTTGTGGGGATGCCGAAGCTGGCACAAACCAACTGGACTACGATTCCTTGATGATGGCGATTGAAACATCAGTGTTCCCTGACGAATGGGAAGCCCTCGGTGGCGAGTGCACGATTGGGCTGATCCCACAGCTTGAAACTCTCGTTGTCAATGCTACTTCCGGTGTCCATGACAGATTACAGAAGTTCCTGAAGGATCTTTCGTCGGTAAAGCTTGCGGTGGCAGAAGCAAAGATCAAACAGGAAGACACGCAGCGCCGCCGAAAGGAGTGGGTAAATAGCATCCTGCAACCAGTTTCCGATGAGCTAGGAGCAAATCTAGCACTCACCAGCAAGGACATTGATTTTGTCGGCGCTTGGGACGTTCAAAAAAACACCCCGGACGGAATGAGATCGATCTCGCAATATATTTTTGTCGATGCGGATACAGTCCGAATCCCGGCACCGGATGATGCAAGTAAATTAATGTCAGTTTGGTATTTTGCTTCTCCTGGATCGGTCGTAGTGTCGGGTAAGCCATATGTCGCAGCTACCACAAAAGATGATGCGCTCGTGCTGATACCGACCAATGAACCGCTCAGTTTTCTAATTGCTACACGACAAGACGGCGAACCATGAAATGCACACAAGGACGGGAGTCGTGTTGAT
>NZ_JANZKV010000123.1 GCF_025060895.1 Stieleria sedimenti
CCGTCGCTCCGGGCTTCATCCCGACTCCACAATGAAATCGGTACAGCAAGGGGAGTGAAATTCCCCTCGGCGATTCCGATCGAGTACATTGGCAGCGAGCGGCGATGGCTCATGCCGTCGTGGCCGGACGCGTGAACCAGGTGGTGCACCGCAGTCGGCGAGTTGAGTTTGTTTTTGAGTTCTGGTCCATCGCGCCGACGCGGTGACCACCGCCGTTATGCCAACAGGTCTTACATGCGCCGAATATCATCATTTCTCATTCCTTTCATTGCCTTTGTCATTGGATGCTCAAGCGGCACAGAATCGCCCAATTCGAGAACCGAGTCTGCGACGCGCAAAGGCAATGCGGAGGGCACTGCTGTTTCAGCGGGCAATTCTGCTGTAGCTCGAGCGTCTGCGTTGGACAAGCTGATTGCAGAGCACGAGTCCGCCCACACGGAGCTCATCAATGCAGTACGGCTTGCCGCAAGTAACGCGGAGGCTTCTGGAGTGGCACGTGAGGCCTATTCAACGCAGGATTTTCCTCGACAGTTTCTCGACTTCGCCGTCGCGGAAGATGACGAAGCGTCACTGGATTCCTGCCGCTACCTTATCAACAAGTTTCATATTTCAAAACTGAGGTTCGACGCGATCGATCACGTGACCCGCTATCACTTCAACAAGACCGGTATCGACGAATTCTTCATGGCACTTGTTCACCATTACGCCCTTGAGCCTGCTGCTGATGTATGCCTTAAGGCTGGCATGAAGGCACCTCGCACAGCGACGCGCGCTCATGCCACCTACCAGTTGGCGCTACTGAACTTGCAGCGGCGAGACTGGTGCCTAGATAGCTTAGAAGAGCGACAGAATTATGTGCAATCGCTTGGCAAGGATACTATCGACCATCTTTTGAGCGACGCTGGAGCGGATGAGATTGCTGACTTGCTTGAAAAGGTAATCACCGAGTATCCAGACGAACGCTATTTTGATTACTCGATTAGCAAGCGCGCGGAACAAAGCTTGTTCACACTCAGAAACCTCGAAGTGGGATGTGAGGCTCCCGCAGTTGTAGGAAAGGACTCAGCGGGCCAGGAGTTGAGGTTGCAGGATCAGAAAGGGAACGTTGTCGTGGTGTGCTTTTGGGCGCACTGGTGTGGGGTCTGCATGGAATCGCTACCGCAGGAAACGGCGTTTGTGTCCTCAATGAAGGACCGACCGTTCGTCTGGCTTGGCGTGAACGGTGATGACGACATCGAACTACTGCGTGAGGCAGAGTCGTCCGGCAAAGTGAATTTCCACAGTTGGCATGATGGAAAGGGAGGAGCGATTGCATCACGTTGGAATATATGGGGGTTTCCCAGTCTGTTTGTGATCGATCAATCAGGCATCATTCGATACAAGTCTCGCGGACATGTGGATCTTGAAATTGTCTTTCCGATTATCGAAGACTTGGTTACTTCCGTCGAGTCAGAACGTTCCAAAGGCATAACAAATCGATGAACGCGGAGTGGCCGACAGCGCGTTTACAAATGGAAGATCAACCGCGGCCACCCGGTTATCGCAATCGTTCGCCTTACCAGCGGTCTTAACACCTGCGTATCGACATGAACCGCAACTACGTCCGTTTCTCGATCGGTTTCATGCTGTTCGTTTGCCTTTGCGTCGCGGGCTTTCTAGCTGGCAACCGTTTTGGTTATCGAGAAGGATACGCGTCTGGTTTAGCGAAGCGCCAGGCTGAAGATCCGTATCCAAAGGTATACGAAGTCGGTGACCTCCTTCGATCCATCAGCGAGGATGCCGAAGCCACTGCAGGTCAACTTGAATATGGTTCCTTAATGGCAGCCATTGAGACGTCTGTGTTTCCCAGCGAATGGGAAGCTCTCGGCGGCGAATGTTGCATGGGAGTGTTTCCCCAGATCGAAACAATATACGTCAACGCGACGTCCGGTGTTCACGCCGGAATCGGAACCTTCCTCGATGATCTTTCATCAGTGAGACTCGCGGTTGCTGAGTCACAAGCGGAACGACGAGAAATGCAACGCCGACGAGAGGAGTGGATCGCCAGTATTTTGCAGCCGGTATCCGAGAAGCTCAGTGAAGAATTGACGCTTATCGACGATGATTTCGAGCTTCTCGGTATTTGGGATGTTCAAAGAACTATTTCAGACGGATCGGTTGAGTCGGTACAATGGGATTTTGTTGATGCGGACACTGTCCAGGTCCCTGCATCAGATGGTGCAAACAAATCGACGCCCGTGTGGTACTTTGCAGCTGCTGGGTCGGTCGTAGTTGCTGGTAAGCCGTACATTGCCGCAGAAACAAAAGGAGATACGCTCGTCTTGATACCGAGCAACGAGCCACGTAGCTTTATGGTTGCTACTCGAGCGAATGGCGAACCATGACATGAACCGAAGTGACGGAGTCAGGGTTTCTGAAGTGGTAAGTCTTTCGCCGTCACTCGGTTATGTCAACCGTTCGCCCACCCAGATAGATGCATCTCAAACTGATCGCTAGCGTTCCGAGCAAACGGTGGGACCCATGTCGGGAACTTTCTGCGGACGGACGCGGTGGCTGGGTGTTTTCTCAGGTCAACGTCGACCGCGTAATCTCCGGCTATCGCGACTACTACATGCTCTTCGGTCTTGGTGTTCTAGCCGTAAATGCAATGCCAGGCGATTACGTTGAACAAACCAAACTCACCGCACGCATGGACAATGAAGTAATCGGTACGGACGTTCTAACGTGGAAACATCCAAATCCGATGTGGGGAATTCACGATGGGGACGCCATCTTTGAATGGGCGCAGATGATCGAGATGGAACCTAAATGCGATGGGATGATTTCTGTTTCAATTGATGCGAAGATCAAGTCTCAGGACGACTGGCTGACCGTAGATGGCAACGCATACTGCAGAATCACGAAGGTGCCAGAATGCAAAGCTGAGACCCGCTTTGTCCCGTCGTTCTGGTTTACAATCAAGAACGCGTTTCGCAAGCCGTTTTGGCCCAACGGAACCGAGAGCTAAAACGGGGCGAACCAAGCGATGAACCGAAGTCGCGGAGCCGTCGTTTTTGACAATGGAAAATCAATCGCCGCGACTCGGTTATCGCCAACGTTGAACTTAATCGGCA
>NZ_JANZKV010000124.1 GCF_025060895.1 Stieleria sedimenti
CGAGTTGAGTTTGTTTTTGATTTTAGGTCCATCGCGCCGACGCGGTGACCACCGCCGTTCTGCCACGAATGACCACCATGCGTGACGTCCCGAAGCATCTCGACGACGCCTTCTTTTCTGGCCAAAGGACGAGTGATGTCCCCTTCGTAATCAATGACGCGGTGCGGATCGTTGCTGGCACTCACGCCGGAGCTAAAGGAGCCGTCATCTCGATTGAGGCGATGCAACCCGACATCTCGCTTCGAATCGAGCTTGGGACTACCGGTGCTGACGTTATTGTTCCAATTGATACGGTCCGCTTATTGAAACGGGATGACGACTCATTGAGTTGAACGAGGACGACTTATGCACGCGACACCGGTGTTTGTATACCTCCGCCGATCGTTGCCATGCTAAACTGAAGACATCATTGCCTCCGCCGCAACACGGAGGCAGAACCATGAATTGCACCGAAGCACGGGTGGTGCGATTTTTGGCCATCGCAACATCGTTCGCCCGTGCTCGGTGAATTCCGCCGTTCGTCCTACTGAGTGATACGCAACATGGAAACGCTGTGGCGATGGTTTTTCCGATGCGTCATTGGGATCGGCGTCCTTTTCGCCGCATTCTCGGTCTTGCTCGTCATCGGGATGAACCGCCCTCACGTGACGCAGTCCGACGGATATGCAGACGTAACTCCTGATGCTGTCGCCGCCACGCTGTCGGAATCGCTTCCCAAGACTGCTACGGAGGTTCGCTATTGCCGCGCTTCGGTCGGTATGGGTGGCCGCCTCCTGATCTATCGTTTTTCTGCACCTGATGCCGATCTACACGCACACGCTCAAGCTGAATTTGCTGCGCACTGGGACAAACCGAAACTCAAGACGATACCGGGATCCACATCGCCGATAACTGATCACGAAGTCAAACTGTACAAATCTGGATTTGGAATCGATGCTGATTGGATGCTGCCACCGTCCAACGCGGTTGGTACACTCTACGAATCCGCCGATGGACAATTCTCACATCGGCCGACGATATTCGTTGATGACGCAAACGGCGTCTTGTACTTCCAGATGACGGATTGACCGACACTAACTCCAAATGCGGACGAACCATGGGATGCAACGGAGCGGCGGTGGTGCGGTTTCTCGCGAGATCAATGTCAACTCCCGCCGCCCGCTGATCCCTAACGTTCGCCGACTGACCACATGAAACAGCTTCTGTGTACTTTTGTCGTTTTCGCATCGGTGATGTGCCTCGGGTGCAACGACTCAACGGACGTCTCAAACGCCTCAGCCGACACAAATCCGACTGAGTCCACTGCCCGAAATACTGACACACCACCGAATCAACCGGTCGTAGAATTGACAGATGCTGCGGTTGCCAAATTTGTTGCATTCTTGAATGACGCGCCGAACGATCACATCCGCCTCTCGGTGAAACAAGAGGGACCAACTGGGTTCATGTACGACCTGCAGATCGAATCGCCGCCATGGACCGACGACGATTTGGTTGATCGATCAAATGGTTTCACGATCGTTGTGTCTCCTCGCGACTCGATTTACCTCGATGGTGCTACAATCGATTGGGAGACGAGACCCGACGGGACCGAAGGATTCAAATTCAACAATCCCAACGCGATCGAACAATGATTGCGGCGAACCATGCGATGAACCGAAGTCGCGGAGTCGTCGTTGTTGACAATGGAAAATCAATCGCCGCGACTCGGTTATCGCGGACGTTGAACGTAAACGTTCGCCGACATGATGATGAAAATACTGCCACTGCTCCTCTCCGTGTTCATTGCGTCGGCGTTTTTACTCGGCTGCAATGACTCTGTCCCTCAGCCGTCGGCGAACCTTGGTCGTTGGACGCGGGCTGACGTCGAGAACAAGACTCTCGTCTACGAACGACCAAATGGTCTTGATAAATCGTTTTGATAAATCGTTCTACTTTTCCGACGGCACTGTTGCCGTAACACTTTTGACTGACGGGCAGCCTCCAGTGGCTCCCTTGCTATATTGGACGATCAATTCCGATGGCTATCTGTTGGTTTCGACGTACGAAGACATGAACGATGCGAAGAGGACCCGAATCGTTAGCCGAGTTGGCGACGATCTGGTGCTTGAACGTGAGGATGGAACCAAATACAGCGTTACATACTCTCCGTGACATGCGGCGAACCATCCGATGCAACCGAGCGGCGAAGTCGGGCGTTTTGAAGTGGATGATCAACCGTCGCCGCCGGCTGATCGGTATCGTTCACGCTGCTAACCGGCGCCTGACGACAGCGCCTACTTCTTCTTTTTCGTCTTCTCGCGTTCTTTTGTGGCAATTGATTTGCTGTCGTTTAATCGTGACCCGAAGGGCGCCCACCGGAATTCGTCGAACCTCTGTTTCCTGGGTTTCGCATTTGATGTCACGGTTCGATTAGTGCGCGGTCGACTCGGCCGAAGAAGACAAACCGACGCCTGTCGATACCAACGCTGATGCCCGACGCCTGACGCGCCGACCGTAGATTGGGATGCAGAATTTCCCTTGGCCATCCCGATCGAGTACATTGACTATCAGCGACGATGGTTCAACGTGTCGTCGTGGCCGACCGCGCGAACCAAGTGGTGCACCGCAGTCGGCGAGTCAAGTTTGTATTTGAGTTCAGGTCGATCGCGCCGACGCGGTGACCACTAGGACGTTCTGTCGCTCTAGTAGCACTGCTGTGAAATCCAAATGATTGACCCTGAAGAACATGCCAGCGCAGATGGGTTGCTTACACTGGCCGTCGAATCACTTGACGGTGGTGATGTGGCCATTGGTTTCCGTGGGTATCCATGGCACACTCACGCGGACATCCTTGCTTCAATAACATCAATGAACGAAACTGATGCTGTCCGACAATTCATCGACGATGTGTTGAATGATCGATCGCTCATTGCCGTGCAAATCATTGACGATGCCATCCAGGACGTTTGGATCACTGACGATCCAGCAAAGGATCGCAAATACAAACAGCCAAACGAAGATCTCCAATTCCGTTACTGGTCAGGCCGTGGGTACTCGCCGAATGCCGACAGTTGGTCCGTGTAACGCCACTTGGATTCACCGCGACAGAACCATCGCATGCACGGGAGCGGCGGTGGCCAGCGGATTATGAAGTCAACGTCAACACCCGCCGCCCCGGTTACGCGTATCGTTCGCCGACGCAAGATGAAAACACTCGCATCGTTGATGATCCTAGCGTTTACACTTAGTTCCGATGCATACGCCAACTCGCTCCGTGTTGCGACATACAACCTGAACTGGGCCAACCGACGTGGTGACCAGGTCCTCGATGCGATCACGACAGCTGACCCCGATGTCATTTGCTTTCAAGAGATAACGATACAATCGGAGCGTTTTCTCCGCGACCGCCTTGCCGAAACGCATCCGCACTTTCACTCGGTCGGACACAACGGACGCTACGCTGCTGAACGATTCGCTTTCGCCTCGAAGGTCGAACTCGCGGACTTGAAATTCGTCCCGCCAACCGCGGGTCTTTTTGGTTTCCATTCCGCAACGCTTGAACACATTGGGACACGCATACGCCTGGTCAATGTCCATTTAACACCGTTCCAGATCAAACGCGGCGGCGGGTTTCGCGAAGCGATGGCGGCACTCTCGGTGACCGAAGACAAGCACGCAATCGAAATCGATGTGATCGTCAATGCAATTGACGATCAAGTTCCGACGATTGTTGCAGGTGACTTCAATAGCATCTCTTCGTTTCATGCTCCAAAACGTCTCGGCGAACTTGGCTTGATTGATGCGTACGCGTCTGTTCACGATGACGCTGACACGCATCCAACGTGGAACTGGCCTACCCGCCCGTTGCCCCTCGCACTCCGAATCGACTACATTTTTCATACACCCCACTTCACGGCTGTAGAATCCGAGATTGTTCGTCGAGGTGGGTCTGACCATTCATTGGTGGTTGCCGAACTCAAATACGGCGAACCAACGGATGCACGGGAGACCTCGGCGGCGTCGGTTCTCAAAGCAGAATCAACTGCTCGGTCCCCGTGATCCGCACCGTTCGCGCTGCTAACCGA
>NZ_JANZKV010000125.1 GCF_025060895.1 Stieleria sedimenti
GATAGATCGCATTTCGTTATGCGGCAAAGGATGTCGGTGACGAATTCAAATACACTGGTGTGGCTCGATGACGAACGAGACCCGTCTGACGATCGATGGCACGGCTACTTCCCAATCCCAAACCCCACAGTCGAATGGGTCAAGACATACGGTGCATTCGTGGACTGGGTGACTGCCAACGGCTTACCAGATGCGATTTGCTTCGATCATGACCTTGGCGACCAAGAGAGTGGATTTGACGCTGCGAAATGGCTCACCGAATACTGCCTTGAAAGAAACAAACCGCTTCCTGCTTGGGAGATCCAAAGTGCGAACCCGATCGGCAAGGAGAACATAACTTCAATTCTGCATTCATTTGAACGCGTGATCGGGAATCACTGATCAAAGAAGTCGAACGGAGATGAAATTGCCAGTACACACTCGCTACCCCATGCGAATAATTCTCCAAGCTATTCATCCGCTCGTTCATTGGATCGCCAGCGAATTACTGTTCGGCGAACTCACGGCCGTATTTCTTGTCCTCACAATTGTCCTTGGTATTCTAAAAGGGCTGTCCACTGCCGGTCTGTTAATCGGTATCTTTGTATTGTGTGCTGTCACGTTCTGCCTACTTGACGGTATTCTTGATCGGGTTGCAGCTCACGACGCCGATACGAACCCTGAAGAAGACGCATAACAATCCGTTGCACACGGCGCCGCGGGCCGCGCGGTTTCTGAGATCAACATCGTTTGCCGCGGCCCGGTGAACGGTGACGTTCTGTCAATGAATTTGCCAAGCGAGAGGGAGTTTTTCGTGTGCTGAGATTCTCTATTCGAACGCTCCTTCTCGTCTTCATTTACGCGGCAATTTGCTGCCTAACCTACACGCTCACAAATCTTTGGACTGGAACTCTTGTCGTCTGCGCGACTGTTCTCTTGCTGGGGACTACGACAGGTATCGCATATAAGCAAAGACGCGCGGCGCTCATGGCGTTTTCATTTGCTTCCATGGCATGGTTGGTGTTTTGGCTTGGCTTTTACGCGGAGACGGATTCTCCCTCATCACCGTGGCAATTTCCGCACACGCTCTATCTAATTGCAACTCCGCACAGATCATCTCCGGATTTCACTCGAATTCCGAGCGGATTCCAGGAGTACGGAGTGAAGCATTCTTTGCACACTTCAGGCCCAATGGCGGCACTTGCGGGTCGTCCAGAGGCTCCAACTTTCCACAACGCTATTAGATTGATCATATGTTTGTCGGGGTTCGTATTCGGCGCAATTGCATCCATGGTCTATAGTGCGTTTCGTCGCCCATGGACGCGCGACGAGGTTACGACGAATGTGTGAGCTTGAGACAACAATTAGACAGAACCATCGAATGTATCGGACCGGCGGAAGATCGTTGGTTTGGCCATCGCAATGTTGGTTCGCCGCCGACCGATAATTCGTCCCGTTATTTGGATCATGGACTTCGACATCACGCCCTACACCGAATTTCGCGATGCACTCGCACAAAGCGGAATCAAGTGCGGCATCAACGGACGACATCAGGTAACGGTATCAGTTCAGGACCGCGCAATCTGGCCAGACGCTGGCAATTCATTCTGGATCACCGTAGCAACCGGAGACTGGTGCTTGTTCACGTGGGTGCCGGTCGGCTATCGAATTCCCGCCGAGGCTGATATTCCCGAATTGTGCCGACGCTGCATGGCGATTGGAGGTGCCGCGATGCACCGAGTGCCGGATGAGATACGTGATGATTTCGGACTCACCGAACTTTCCGACGACGAACTTGAAATCGTTTATGATGCAATGGATACCGCCAAATAACCATGCGATGCAACGGAGCCGGGCTTGCGAGGTTTCACGAATGGAAAGTCAACCGTCCCGGCCCGCTGATCGCCGTCGTTGAACTGGCCTTCGGGTTGAGCTGCAAACATTGATTGCGAGGTGCCGATGGCCATCACGCTTCAACAGATCTTCGGACGCTATTTCGACTCCTTCGCCTCACGTTTTCACGTCTCGCGGGAGATGCTTCGCGCCGCATGGTGCATCCAACACTGTCGCACTCGGACGCT
>NZ_JANZKV010000126.1 GCF_025060895.1 Stieleria sedimenti
TCCCCGAGTATTCGAGAGCAGCCACTAAAATCCGCGAAGAACCCCCAGAGGGAGAGTGACGAAAACCCTTTATTATCGGAGACTTAAGAACTGCACGACCCCCAGGGGTGGACCGTCAAAAATGTTGCAGTGACCACCGTAAGCTACCCACATCTCGCGGACTCAATCCGCCTGCGGTGCAGGTTTTACCCCGAGAGGGGTTGCAGCAAGTAGCCGGTGGTCGCCTCAGCGCACCACCGGAATCCCTGCGACCCCGTCGGGGTCGTTTGGACTGTCATATAACGTTCCGGCGGTGTTCGCTTCGCTCGACCGCCGGCGAATTTCTGCCATCCCCTCCGGGATGCAAAGATGTGGGGAAACATAAGCCCCCAGCCCCTCTCCCCCAAAGCAGATCGCGCGAAAGACATTGATTCTCAGAGTGACGTTGACCGCGATCTGTTTTGGGGCGAGGGGAGCCATCGTCAGAGGTGTCGACACCAGTGCCTTCAGGGAGGGTCGGACGTGAGGATGCCGATCGGTGCGAGATGCTCGGCTACCATCGGCATCGTGTAGCCCTTCAGAGCGGAACGGTTCGACTGATCTTGTTTTCATCGGTTGGTGAAGCTTACAAGCCCTTTCAACCAATTCACTCCCACCACTTCGCTGCGGGCGGATGATGCCTTCGAACCAACCTACTTCGCCACTACGATCGGTGACTCCAGATGCGGCGCGTCAGCAGGCAGCATTGCGAATGTTAACGGTCGCCCTGTTGATCTGCGTTGCCAATCCAGCGTCTACCTCGCTCTACGGTCAAATCCCTACGCCGCCGGCCGATCTCGCGCCGCTGCCCGATGACCCGGCCACCATCATGGCCGTCGTGGGCCAATCGCCGATCCTGTGGGGTGACATCCAGCCGAAAGTCGACGGCCGAATCCAGCAGGTGCTCAAGGAACAAAACTTGAAATTGCCGCCAGAGCAACTCGCCCCGGCGAGAATGAATCTGGCACGCGGTGCGCTGACCCAAGCGATCCAGACCAAGATGATGAGCGAATCGTTTTTGCTCGACCAAGTCGGAACGCAGGCCGCGTCGAAACGTCGCGAAGTCAGCGAGATGATGACCAGCCGGGCGCGCCAGATGTTCTTTGAAAACGAACTGGAAGGTCTCAAGGAAAAATACGGGACCGAAGATCTGACGGAACTGGATCAGAAGCTGCGCGAAACCGGAACGTCGTTGCGAGCCCGTCAGCGCGAATTCACCGACATGATGCTCGGGCACATGTACATGCGCAGCAAGATCGAAAAAGATCCCACCGTGACGATCGCCGAAATCAACGCAGCCTACCAACAGGACATCGATACCTATCGACACCCCGCCAAAGCCCGCTGGGAACAACTTTCGGTGCTGTTCGCCAACCATTCCTCACCCGAGGAAGTGCGGAAATTGATCATCGAAATCGGTCGTGAAGTCCACTTCAACGAAGGCTGGAAAGAGACCGCCCGAAAAAAGAGCGAAGAACCCTTTGCGGCCGATGGCGGGCAACATGACTGGACGTCCAAGGGTTCGTTGGCGTCCAAGCCGATCGAGCAACAGGTCTTTTCGATTCCCTTGAACAGGATGAGTGAGATCATCGAAGACGAGCAGGGGCTGCACATCATTCGGGTGTTGGAGCGGATGGATGCGGGGGTGACACCGCTGGCCGAAGTGCAGGAAGACATTCGCGAGCAGATCAAGAAAGAAAAGGTCGCGGCGTCCCAAACCAAGATGATGCAAGAGATGCGCAAGAAGGTTCCCGTCTGGTCGATCTATCCCGACGACGTGCCCGGCGCGAAACCGTTGCGGCCGACCAGCGTCTCAACCGTGCCGACATTCAATTCGGATTACAGATGAGGCCGTTCGCGACTGTCAACTTGTTCCAAGGCTCCGCCTGGGAACACACTGTCACGGAGGCTCCCGCCTCGTGACGACGACCGGCACGTGGCGGGAGCCACGCCGGCCTTGCGTTCCAAAGTGGGATAGGCTTCCAGCCTGTCGATCGCGATTCGAATTTACCCCGTCCATGGCAAGCAGGATGCTTACCCCACACCTTCGAAACGCCACCGGCATCTTATTCGCCCTTGGCGTGTTCATGGTGCTTGGTGGTTGCGGACAATTGGCTTATCGATTGGATCGCCGGGCGCCGGAGCAATTCATTCCCAACCCGTTGGAATTGCCGCCGATGGACGACCAGTTTGTTTGGTCACAGGTAGTCGACACGGTGGACGATTACTTTCGAATCTCGCGTGAGCAACCCGTTCAAAACTCCAACAACTTCTTGTTGGACGGGCGTGTGGAAACGTCGTATCGCGTCGGGTCGTCGGTGTTGGAACCGTGGCGGAAGGACAGCACGGCGGGATTCGAAGCGCTGCAAAGCACACTGCAATCGATCCGCCGCAAGGCGACCGTCATCGTCCGGCCACGCGGTGCAGGCTACACGGTCGAAGTGATTGTGCAGAAAGATCTTGAAGATACCGATCGGACGCAGTACGCAACCGAAACGACGGCGACGCGGCGTCACGACGGTACCATCGTGCGGCAGGTCGGTGGGGCGGGTGATTCCCCTCAGACATTGGGTTGGATTTCGCTGGGCCGCGACACTTCACTGGAACAGCGGATTTTGCGGGACATTTTCCGGCGGGTGACCGAACAAGACGCTCGACGCGCCCACCTATAGCTTTTCTTGGAAACTAATTTTCCTCACCGCCGCCGCCGATACCAACGCTGCAACGCGGTCGAGTCGACACCGAGCGTTGGCTCGCGGCCGGGCCATTTGTCGCCCCACATCCGTCCACTTCCCAGTGAATTTGCCTATATGATCGGGTTCTCTTCGCAAACCGTCTCATTCGACAGATTTTGCCGACACGTCGAAGCTTACTTGTGCCGGATCGGTCAATTGGAACCGGGACAATTTCCGATGACCCGTCGTCAGGTGCTGCGGGGCGGAGAATCGTGTGGGCTTTATTTTTGCGTGCACGGTCCGCGGAGTGTGAAATTGACCGCCGTTTACGATCACCGCAAGAAAACGACGATCTACTACGGCACCGACGGCGTGCGTCGCAGCCAGGAATCGATCAGCGTAAAGCTGCCTTCTCCTCAGCCGCACTCAGCTTGAGATAGCGGGCGGTCAAGGAAAACGGATCGGCGTAGCAGGCCGGCGGCTGGCTTGTCGATCCGGCGACCAGACCGGTCGCGACCCACCCGACGCCGACCGCGTCACAATGTTCGGCGTGATGCAACGATTCGGCGACCTGATCGGAAACAATGGAGCGATCCCCCGCGATCGCCCAATCGGAACGGCCGCATTTGTCGGCCACCCGCTCGTCCCAGTGCTGCCGGGAAACCACCTCGGCGCGATCGTTACAGCGGTGGATCAAATTGTCGCGGCACAGCTCGTCCCGGGAAAATTCTGCCGCGAAGACCTGGCGACGGTAGGCGTTGAGCCCAACCAGGACGTTCGCGGCGCTGCCTTCCCGCAGGTTCACCGCGGCGATGGCCGCCAACGACCCGACCGGAATCACGGGCAACCCGAGCGCGTAGGCGAGCGTTTTGGCCGTGGTGATTGCGATTCGCAAGCCGGTGAACGATCCAGGGCCCACCGCCACAGAGATCGCGTCCAGGGCCAGGCCGCGGTCCTCACACCGGCGAAGCGAGGTGTCCAATTGGCAGGCGATGTCTGCGGCGGTCCGTCGCAGGACACCGAATCGACAATCCCACAGCACGGTTTTGCCGTCCAATACCGCAAGCGATCCGTTCGTTCCGGTGGTTTCAAGTGCGAGCTGAATCATCAATGGTCGTAACGAAACTAGAAATAATGCGGCGTCCGATGCTCCGATTCGCGTCTCTGCCGTGGGATTGTCGCGAAAATTTGATTACCTTTACAATTCGCTGACCCGATGGATTCGTTAAGTAGAACACCATTTTAAAACGTCAGCCCATTTTCCCCGCCAGGACCAACACAGTGAAGCGAGCCCTGATCAGCGACATTCACGGCAACCTTGAAGCGCTGCTCGCGGTTCTGGCCGATATCCGTGCCCAATCGGTAGATGAAATTTACTGTTTGGGAGACATCATTGGCTATGGGCCCAATCCCTGCGAATGCCTGGACGAAGTGATGAAGAACTGCAAGGTCACGATCCTGGGAAACCATGATCAGGCGGCCTTGTTCGATCCCGACGGCTTCAACCCGATGGCCCTGCAGGCGATCTACTGGACACGTGACCAATTGGATAACGGTCCCGGCAGCGCCGCCCAGGTCAACGGACGCTGGGACTTCCTCGGCGAATTGCCCCGCTACCATGACGACGATCAGTTCAAGTTCGTCCACGGTTCGCCACGGGATCCGACCAACGAGTACGTTTTTCCGGAGTACATCTTCGATCAGCGAAAAATGGAAATCCTGTTTGGCAAGGTCAAGCAATACTGCTTCATGGGCCACACCCATCTGCCGGGGATCTTCACGACGAACTGCGAATTCGTCCAGCCCGATGAATGTGACTACCATTATCAGCTGACCAGCGAAAAAGCGATGATCAACGTCGGCAGCGTCGGCCAACCGCGAGACGAAGACAATCGGGCGTGCTATGTCATTTTGGACAAAGACGCCCCCGGTGGCCCCACGGTGACCTACCGTAGAGTCGAATACGACATTGAGACGACAGCCAACAAGATTTACGCCGAAGCCGACTTGTCTGATCAACTCGGTGACCGCATCAAACACGGACGTTAAGTGACCCGAACTGCGATCCTAAGCGATATTCACGGCAACCTGACTGCGCTCCAGGCCGTGTTGGCGCACGTTCAAACGCAACAGGTCGATCGCATCGTTTGCTTGGGCGATGTCGTCGGTTACGGGCCCCAGCCCTGCGAGTGCCTTGATGTCGTGATGGAATTCGGGTTCTGTGTGCTCGGTAACCACGACAGCAGCGCCTTGTTCGACCCCGAAGGTTTCAATGCCGCCGCCGAACAGGCCATTTTTTGGACCCGCAGCAAACTGGAAAACCATGCCGGAGCTGCCGCAGGGGACGACCAACACCCCTCCGCGTCGCGGCGCCGGCTCGATTTCTTGTGCCGTTTGCCACGAACGATCCGCGAAGAAAACGTCCTGTTCGTGCACGGCTCACCACGCGGGCCGACCAACGAATATGTGATGCCCGAAGACATCCAAAACAGCAAGAAAATGGAAAAGCTGTTTTCGTTGGTCCCCCATCTGTGCTTCCAGGGCCACACCCACGTTCCCGGGATTTTTACCACCGACCTGAATTTCATTCGGCCGGCTGAGGTGCCCGAAGGCTACGACGTCAGTGATCCGTCCGTCCGGCTGATGATCAATGTCGGCAGCGTCGGCCAGCCACGGGATCTGGACCCGCGCAGCTGCTACGTCGTCTACGACCAGCAGCAAGTCTTCTTCCATCGGGTCGAATACGACATCGAAGACACGATCGCCAAGATCGAAGCCGAAACGGAACTCGACAATTTCCTCGGCTATCGACTCCGAGACGGTCGCTAAGTTTCGATCTGGGCGCTCCGGTCGGCATGAGGTTTTAGCGACGGCCCGCTTGCGGGCTACCGCTAACCAATGCCTCACTGTGTCGCCCCACGGGGGTGAACAGGACTCCGGCAATCCCCCTTCGGACACCCGCTGCACGGCGAGCGCGCTTGCCAAATCGTGACCGAATTCCCATAAAAGCGGCATTCTTTCGCGTTAACCTGATCTTTTCGACGGCAGGACCGCCCTTAAAAAGAATACATTGGAAACTTGCCCGTTCTCTTTTCCTTATTTCTTCTTGGAGGTTCACATGAAACGGCATGTGAGATCTGGCTTCACGCTCGTGGAGCTTTTAGTTGTCATCGCCATCATTGGCATCTTGGTCGGACTGCTGTTGCCAGCGGTTCAAGCGGCCCGCGAGGCGGCTCGGCGGATGAGCTGCAGCAACAACTTTCGGCAAATCGGCATTGCCGTGCACAATTACCACGCGGCCTACAAAGAGCTGCCGATGCACGGCGTGGGAACGACCAGTGCCGGGACCTCTGCTGCTCCGCCCTTCGGCCAAACCGGTCCCAACCATGACTGGTGGCGAAACTACTCCCACTCCAACTCCTGGCGGCTGAGTGCGTTGGTCGGTTTGACGCCCTTCATGGAGCAACAATCGATCTGGGACCAAATCTCAAATCCCAACAACAAAGACGCCGTCGATTCCACGGTGGTTTACAATCCGCCCTGGCCGGCGATGGGGCCGGTTCCGACCCAGGCCAGGTACATTCCTTGGTCGACCGAGATTCCGACCCTGCGTTGCCCGAGCGACCCGGGCGTCGGTTTGCCGGCGCTGGGACGGACCAACTATGCCGTCAATCTCGGCGATTCCTGTTATTGGTCGATTCGCGGTGGGCGTCAATTCCCCAACCCCGAGGACGGAACGTACCCCGAAACCAGCGGCTGGATGCGACACTCCCAGGCCGCCGACCGCGGCATGTTTGTCCAACACAAGCGGGCCAAGTTCCGCGATGTGATTGATGGCTTGTCCAACACGATCGCGATGGGCGAAATCGCGACCGATTTGGGTGACCGAGACAAACGGACCTTGGCCGACCACGAATCGACCCAGGCCTGGGCACTGATTCGTGACAATCCGAAATGGTGCGAAGATCAGGGCTACCTCGATCCCGATCGTCCACGATTCTGGGAGCCAAACCTGCGGATGATGAACCGCACCAATGGACGCGGGTTCCGCTGGGCCGATCACCGCGTCGAGATGACGTCGATGCACACGATCCTGCCGCCCAACTCGGAAATCTGCGCCCAGCGGAACCCCGGAGGCACGTTCCTTGCGCCGCCGGGCAGCCGTCACCAGGGCGGTGCACACATCCTGATGGGAGACGGAGCGGTCGTGTTCATGACCGATTCGGTCGAGGCCGGAAACAGTCGAGCCGGAATGGTCTGGCGAAACGGTACCGGTGGGCAATCTCCCGGCAACATCAGTCCCTACGGTTTGTGGGGTGCACTGGGAACCCGAGCGAGCAACGAAACGATTGAAGAACAGCTCAATCAGTAACGTTCCCGATCAACCCCAGGATGATTGCAATGAGAAAGCGGTTTTCATGGCTCGTTTGCTTCGTCGGCTTGACGTTGCCGTTGGCCGGATGTGGTGATCCCCAACCGTCCAACGTGATGCAGAACGCCGACGAGCAAGCGTTTGCGGATTATGAACGAATGATTGCCGAAGACGCAAACGTTCAAAACGATGCCGAGCCTGACGACGATCCGGCCGAATAGATCGGCTTCAAACGAGACGGCACGCGGTGCTGACCAGTAAAGCCCTTCGCGAGCGATCGCGAGGGGCTTTTTTCTTTGCAGGAGCCATCGTTCGACGGCAGAACCCTGGGTGGCGGCCGGCTACAATAGTGACCAAGTGAAATCCGATCCCGTCATCGCACCCTTCACGGTTGATCCGTCCACTGTTTTTCTTACCGTTTAACCTTTTCACGTACGCCATCACCATCATGAATCGAGTCACTCGCCGCGCGATCAGCGTTGCACTGTTTTCCGTCTTTGTCGTCGCCGCCCTCCCGGGATTCCTCAGCCAGGCGGGCGCAGCCGATGCAAAACTGCGGGCGCTGATCATCGACGGCCAGAACAATCACACCGCTTGGCCCCAGACGACGATGATGACCAAGAAGTACCTGGAAGATTCGGGACGCTTCACCGTCGATATCGAGCGGACTCAGTTCACCTGGAAAGGTGGCAAACTGCTCGAACAATTCCCGCTCAAGGACGGCAAGACGTATCAGGATCTGCCCCAGCCGAAAACGGATCCCGACTTCAATCCAACGTTTTCCGACTATGACGTCGTGATCAGCAACTTCGGTTGGAACGCCGCACCGTGGCCGCAAGAAACTCAAAAGGCGCTGGAGGACTTTGTCGACGGCGGTGGCGGCTTGGTCGTGATTCACGCCGCCGATAACTCCTTCGCCGAGTGGAACGAATTCAACAAGATGATCGGCATCGGCGGATGGGGAGGCCGAAACGAACAGTCGGGCCCGTATGTGTACATCAATTTGGATGGCGAGGTCGTTCGTGACACCACCGCCGGACCGGGCGGCAACCACGGACCGGCACACGAGTACCAGGTGATCGTGCGAACTCCCGACCACCCGATCGTGAAAGGTCTGCCGAGTGCCTGGATGCACACGAAGGATGAACTCTATCAAAAGCTCCGCGGACCCGCCGTCAACATGACAATCCTGGCGACCGCCTACGCCGACCCTCAATACAAAGGAACCGGTCGCCACGAACCGAAACTGATGACGATCGATTATGGCAAGGGACGGATCTTTCACACGACGATGGGCCACGATGCGGTTTCCTTCAGCGGCGTCGGATTCATCACCACCTTGGTCCGCGGCTGCGAGTGGGCTGCAACCGGCGACGTGACCTTGACCGACGTGCCCGAGGATTTCCCGAGTCCGACGGAAAGCAGCGCCCGCGAGTTTTGAGGCCTCCCAGTGGCGTAAGCTTCCAGCTTGCGATCCCAGTGGCGTAAGGTCCAGCTTTCGATCCCAGTGGCGTAAGGGTCCAGCTTGCGAAGATGGCAGAAAAATTCTGATGCCGCTGTTTAGACAGACAAGAAAATGGCTGACAAGAAAATGGATTGCCCGACCGGGCGGTGGTGGATTTGCCGCATTTTCTTGTCAGCCATTTTCTTGTCGAGTTGCTCGGGTCTTTTCTACAGTCCGGGGATCCAGACCAAGCGATATTGGTGACGCATTGGCCTGACGACCCGTCGTTTGTTCGCCGGGCGGTAGACTTCAAAACGTTGGTCGGCCACGATTTGGCCCGACAGCGTTAACGTCATCCGCCAGGTGCCGATCTTGTCGTCGATGGGTTCCCAAACGGTGTCGCCCAGGTAGAAATCCCAGTCGTTGGTCTTCACATAGACCACGTCTTCAAAGGGTGGACGCCGCTTGCCCTCGGCGTCACGAATGCCGGGGTGATCGATGCAGTAATGAAGTTGTAGATTCTTGCCACCGATCACGTTGATCACCAAGCCGAATTCCACGTCGACTTCCGCTGGGATGCGTGTGGTGGATTCCAGAAACGCTGGCAACTCCTTCGATCCGGAATCCCATTTCGAATACAGTCCATACGTTCGGACGCTGACTTCGGGTCTTTGTTTGGCCATTGAATCATCTTAGCCGATCACGGTTCACGCTCAACGACCAGGAATCGCTACATTGGGGCGGTAGGGTGTTAGCGGAACGGCGCGAGTCGTCCGGTGGCGTTTCAAAAACACGTCGAAAGACCGGAGGGCTTGCGCCCTGCCGCTAACAATCAACTGAGGGTGTTAGCGGAACGGCGCGAGCCGTCCGGTGGCGTTTCAAAAACACCGTGAAAGACCGGAGGGCTCGCGCCCTGCCGCTAACAATCAACTGAGGGTGTTAG
>NZ_JANZKV010000127.1 GCF_025060895.1 Stieleria sedimenti
GGGCGAAAGCCTGGACACCAGCGCGACCGCACTTGCCGGAAATTTAGGCAGTGGGATCGGTTGGTTCGCGGCAGTCTTCGGCACGAGAGACTCGCTCAATCTCGTCGACGTTAACGATTCCCAACCCGGGTCCTGGTCACCGATGAATGCGGTTAATCCTCCGATTGCATGATTGCGATCCAACATGGGCAACTGAGCGAGAAAACCGTTGCGGTGATTGGCGACTAGCCGCGGGCGTCAATGTAGCCGTGATTCTTCTCGTCGGCCTCTCGCTTGACACCCCAACCTTCCTCCCTTACCATCTAGCTAGTACACCAGTTGGCCGTAGATGTAGCGAGTCGATGCTCTTCACGATTGATCCTTCCAACGGCGTTGCGATTTATTTGCAAATCGTGCGTCAAATCAAATTTGCGATCGCTGAACGGACATTGCGGCCCGGGCAGCTGCTTCCCAGCGTCCGCGCGCTCAGCCAGCAGATGACAGTCAATCCGAACACCGTCACCCGGGCGTTACAGGATTTGCAAGCCGAAGGCATCGTCGAGACACTGCGCGGCAAGGGAATGGTCGTCTGTGACGGTGCGACCGCGACCTGCCGTGTTCAACGCAAAGAGATCATTGCTGATCGGATCGCCGGCGTTTTAACCGAAGCCCTCTCCGCCGGGCTGTCGGGGAAAGAAGTCCAACAGATCGTTTCACGCAAACTGAAGACTTTGGAGGGAAACGTGGCTGTGATTAGTTCACCGGTTCCCGACTGAATTTGAATTTCCCATCGAGTTCTCTGACTCCGCCACCGCTTCCAGCACACTATTCACGCGGCATTCGATTCATGAATCACATCATTCAGACATCCGATTTGACAATGAGTTTTCGGGGTTGCGATGCGTTGCGCGGTGTGACGCTGAACGTCGACGAAGGGACTGTTTTTGCCTTGCTCGGCGAGAACGGGGCCGGCAAAACGACGCTCATACGCATTTTGACCGGGTTTCAGCTGCCGACATCGGGGACCTGCCGGATCATGGATCTGAATCCTGCGAAGGATGCGTTGGAAATCCGACGCCGAACGGGTTATGTCTCCGACGCGCCCGCGCTCTATGACTGGATGGGGGTCGGTGAGATCGGATGGTTCGCAGCCACACTATACGACAACCAATTCTTACCCCGCTATAAAGAGTCGATCCGGCGGTATGAGATTCCCGAAGACCGAAAAATCCGTCACTTGAGCAAAGGGCAGCGTGCGAAAGTTGCGCTGTCGCTCTCGCTGGCTCACGATCCTGATTTACTGATTCTGGACGAACCGACATCGGGGCTCGATCCGATGGTCCGCCGTGATTTCTTGGAAAGCATGATCGATCGCGCGGCCTCCGGACGAACGGTGTTTCTGTCCAGCCATCAGATCTCTGAAGTGGAACGGGTGGCGGACGTCATCGCCATTCTGCACGACGGCAAAGTGCGTGTTTGTGAACCGCTGGACAAGTTGAAGGATTCGGTGACCGAAGTGGCGATCAGTTTGGAAGACCCGCTGGTTGCGCTGCCGACACTTCCCAAGCCGGCCGAGGTGCTTGACGAACAGAGCTATGGCCGGCAACGCAGCATGGTGGTTCGTCACTATGACTCCGAGATGCACGACTTGCTGGCGTCACGCGTGGGCGTGAACGGTGTTTCCGAGCGAGCCTTGTCGCTGGAGGAAATCTTCATTGCCTTTACCGGCAGGTCCCAGTCGCCCAAACCAGTCGAGAATGCTGAGGTACCGATGGTGATCGAAGGAGGCCTGGCATGACCGAAGGATTCACGAACAACCGGGGCTTGGTTTGGAAAGAAACGCGTCAGCTTTTTCCACTGGTCGCGGCGCTGTTTGCCGTTGGCCTTGTCTTGATGCTCGTCTGGCAAATGTCACCGGATGGCATAGACGCGATGCGTCGATACGCACACTACATTCCACTGGCGTTGCCGGGATTGTTTGCCGTCGGAGCGGCCGCAATGACGGTCGGTCAAGAACGTGATCAAAAGACGATCGATTGGCTCACCTCGATGCCGATCTCACCGGGTCGATTGATCCGAATCAAGCTGATCGTCTGCACGGTTGCACTCGGTGTGATGTGGATCGGTTGCTGGGCACTGATCAAAATCGAATTGATGCTCGGTGCGTTTCCGGGCGGGTTCAGGTTTCCGCTTTTGCCAAACTTGAACCAAGACACGCTGAGCACACAAGTCATCGCGTTTCTCTCCTGGCATTTGCACACCTTTTACATCTTGGTTTGTGGATTCTATACCAGCTGGCGAATTCGAAACTCTTTCGCAAGTCTGATCGCCATCATTCCGTTGGCGTTTGCCCCCTTTGCAGTCGTCCACCTTGGTGAATCGATCCGCCGGATGCGTGTCGGAACGGCCTACGTGGACCCGCTGATTTCGGATTCTGCGGCCTTGGCGGTCACGTTGATTGCAACCGTCATTGTCGGTGCACTCGCATGGAGGGCGGCAATCCGCGTCCTATCGCCCGCGAAAGCGGACAAGGAGTCTGGGGACGCACATCGATTTTCCCCCTATGCCGTGTTCGGTCCATCCGCCGAGACACAGCGACGTGTTCCTGACCAACCGTTCCGGTCAACCACGTTGGCGATGTTACGGCAATCGTTCGGCAGCAATCGACTCGCGTTGTGGGGGATTTTATTGATGATTTTGGCGGGCGTGGTTGGTTCAGCCGGCGGTGGCCTGCCGTATGTTGGAAGCTCACGCAGCGGCGGCACGGTGCTCACCTTCATCGGCCTGTTTGGCGTCTGTTGCTTGGGCGTGTTCGCGTTTTCCGGTGACGGCAAAGCGGAGCGTCTACGCTTTTTTTCCGATCGTGGTGCTTCGCCGGCAAAGCTCTGGCTGGGGCGACATCTGTTGGCCGTGGCTGTATTGGGGTTCGCATCATTGCTCTATCTCTTCATTGGTGTGATCGGCCAATCGATTGAAAGCGCAGACAGACGTTACCTTTATGTTCCGCCGCTAATCGTCGTCATTCTTTTGGCGGTGTACTGTTACAGCATTTCACAATGGGTCGGTCAAACGATTCGGGCGTTGTCGATTTCGTTGATGGTGGCCCCCGCGGCATCGGTCGCTTCTCTGTTCGCGGCCGGCGTGGTGCTTTCCCAAGGCGGCACGATGACGATCGGCACGACGACGATCGGTGTGGCAATCATCATTGCGATGGCTGTGCTTTGGTACTTTTTGCCGCTCGTCGCGACATTGATGTCGATGCGAACGTATGCCGACGGCGTGCAGGGACGAAGATTATTTGCAAAGTCCGTTCCTGCACTCGTTCTGTTTCTCGCGATTCCATTGATTCCGCTCACGACGGAGTATTTCAGCTATCCGTCCATCACGAGCGCGCAACGACGTTCGCTGGCGCAACAGGCATCGAAAGCCAACGCGCGCGGAAGAATGCCGAGCAACAAGGTTTCTTTCCAGACGCCGAACGGCAACTTTCAGCTTCCAGACGTGAATCGGCCGGTCGGCAACACGTCCGCCCTAGGTTACGACGACCGGGATTTCTCCGCCGCACACTTGGCAAATCTCTATGCCGATGACGCTCAAGAGCAAGTCGCCATGTGTGAACCCAATACGCTCAATGGAATTCTATCGCTCGCGTCCTTCGCAAAGGTTCAGTTTATTCAGTCGCCCGATGACGAGAAAGCTTTGGCTGAGCTGAATGATTGGTTGGATACAATGACGAAACTGGCGCGAAGGCTGAGACGAAGCCCGCGGGTGATTGATCAAGACCACGCCGATGCGATCGTCAGCTGGGTCGCAGACTTGCTTGACAACCATCAATACCAAAAACACTTGGACCAGCCGGCTGCGCAGTCAGCACTGGATCTAGTCGCCGACACACAGGGATGGTCGGATGCTCGCCGCCGGGCTGTCTTGGTTTCGTGGTACGACTGGCATGAAAATCTTCAAAGCGGAGCACCCGCGGATCAGTTTGGTGGATACCCGATTAACGCGTGGTCGGGTATGTACCGCGGCGGATTGGGGCGGTGGCTCTTTCGAAACCACATGATCGACTCGATTGCGTTCCATTTGCTTGAGCTGTTGGAGGCCGAAGAACAAGGACAATCGTCGGTACAGCAACGGAAGACGCTGCATGAATTGGTCAGCGGAAATTACCAAGAGTTTGAACAAGGTCCGTACAGCGACCGAGCGCGTCGCAAGGGTGCCTCGCAAGCTGCTTTGCTGAATACCGAAATTCGATCTAAATATCCCGGTGCCCAGTGGTACGCTGCTTGGGAAAAGGAGTTGACGCAGAATGCAATCACAAATTGAAAAAACATCGCGGAAACGCATGACGCGGCTGGAACGCAGATGGTTGATTGGACTGATTGCGCCTCCTCTCTTGATGGCAGCGGCCGTTGTTTTGGTCATCGCATTCGTTGTCAAAATGGCGTGGGACGACCAGCACGATGCAACCGGACCAGGATTCGGGTTGAAGACAGCCGACGAAGCAGTAGTCTACGACGCCGATACATCGACGGACCTTTCGGCAAGGTGGGAAACGTTAGCGTTCGCGGTGCAAGGTCTGGAAGTTCGGTTTGACGGGTTGTTGGAAACCACCGACAAAGCCGGCGCATTTCAGATCGCTCCCGATGTATTGCATCAGTTTTCGAATGAAGCACAGCCATTGATCACAGAAATGAAACAGTTGCTTGCCGATGAAACACCGGTTTGGGACCCCAGCGTCGTTGGCTCGATGTGGAGCTTCGAAACACATGGATCGCTTCCCTTCATCCATCTGTTTGAAATTGAGTTTCATGCCGCCATTGTCGACAAGGATGCTGATCGCGCGTTGCAAACATTGCAACTGTTGGTCGACATCGCGCCTGCGCTGGACTATTTCGACGCGTTTCATTTCTATGTGTGGCATCGAACCGCAAGTGGCACGTATCAACGATTGATCGCTGAATCACTCCATGCCGGTTTTTGGAACGAGCCCGACCAGCTGGCAAAACTACAGGATCAGGTAACCGCGTTTCAGCGGCTGAGCGCCGACCGGGCGGGATTGTTCGAATCTTGGGACCATCCGTCAACCCTCGACTTGCACAGTGCAAAGTGGGATCACCGATTCGACAACGATTTGAAAAACAGATCGCTGATCGCGAAGCTTGCCGGCGTGCTGATTGATGACGGAACTGCACGGGAATTGAATTCTCATCGAATGTCAACGGAAGAAGCAATCGGTTCAGTGGAAACGGGATTGAGAATGACACGAACGGCGATCGCGATCAAACAATATCGACTGCAGGAGCAACGCTGGCCGTCGATGTTGCCGGATCTGGAGAAGATCGGGCTCGGTTTGGATGACTACACCATGACCGATCCGAAGTTTGAGTTTGGTTACCAAGTGGATAACGACGGTTGCGCCAAGATTTGGATTCCAAACGATGCAAACGGCAAACCGCAATCCCTGCCCGACGCGATACCCACTCGGGTGAAGAATGACGACCATTACAACCGACACATTTACCACTACCGCACGATTGCGGTTTGCGCCTTGCCTGTCGTAGCGGCAACGCGGTGACGCATTTTTTGGCGGTAGGGCGCGAGCCCAATGTCACTTTCTTTAGCTCGAAAGGTGCCAACGGAACGCCGCGAGCGGGCTGTCGTTTTTGTGAGCCGCGACGCGTAAGTGGCCGGGCACAGTGACGCCCGCCCGAGGCCTTACGGCCAGCGGCTCACCATTGAACCAGCAGATCTCGGCTAAATCGACAGCCCGCGAGCCGTCCGGTTGCAGCTCGAAAACACCACGAAAGACCGGAGGGCTTGCGCCCTGCCGCTAACAAGCAACCGACGTGTTAGCGGGATTCCGAGCGGCGTCCGGCGAATCTGCTATCCGCTACACGCCAGGGTGATGCGGATTTCGTCGTAGCTGACTTCGCCGTTGAAGTGATCAAAGATCGGTTTCATTTTTCCGTCACCGGCCAAATGCTTGTTTGCCAAGACGCGCTGGGCCGTTTCAGGTTTCACCCAGGGCGTCGGATCATTGATGCCGTGATGCCGGATGTAGTCGGCCAGATACTTGACCACGGTGCTTTGGGCGCGGGACATCTTTTGCGCGACCGACTCGATCGAATCGCCCGAACGAAAGTAATCAAACGCGGCCAACGAGCTGATGGCGGGGACAAAGGAGTCACTCCCATCGGCAGACTTCTTGCTGCGTCCGGTGGCCGTCAACTTGGGCGTCCCTTGGCCACGCAGCAGACGCCGGCCTGATTCGGTCGGCGCCAGCGTCTTGTAAGAACCGCTGCGACACAGGTATTTCTGGCTGATCAGCTGTTGGATCCAGACCTTGATTGCCATCGGACCGTGGTCGCCGAGTGCCCCGAAACGGTTCAGCCGGTCGTGATTGGACTGGACGATACGTTTGTCGGATTTTCCCGCCAGCACGCGGGCGACATATCCGGCGCCGTACTTTTGTTTCAAATCCTGGACACAGGCAACAATGGTTCGCCCGATGTCGGCCGACCGTTCGTGCAATTCCAACTCACCCAAGCAGACGTCACAGGCACCGCAACGCATCACGCCGTAGTCTTGTCCGAAGTATTCGACGATCGCTTTGTGCCGACACGTGACGTCGTTGCAAAGTTCAAACATGGCCTGCAAGGCATCCCGGGCGACTTGGCCGGCTTCGCCGTGCATCACGTCGCTCCAGACCAGGAAGTCTCGTGGGCTGTGAAGCAAAACACATTCTGAATCCAAACCGTCGCGACCGGCTCGACCACTTTCCTGCTGGTAGTGCTCGACGGACTTGGGCATCCCGGTGTGGATCACAAACCGGATATTCGATTTGTCGATTCCCATGCCAAAGGCGATCGTGGCGACGATGATGTCACAGCGTCCCTGCATGAAACTGTCTTGGTTCGCCTTCCGCTGCGGAGCGGTCAGGCCGGCATGGTACGGTTTGGCTTTCAGTCCCAGCGTTCGCAGCGCCTGGGTCGTCGTGTCGACTTCGCGACGGCTGAGACAATAGATGATGCCCGACTGGCCCCGATGACGATCGACGACCTCCATGATCTGCTGCATCTTTTGCCCGGCACGGATCATCCGATACGTCAAATTGGGGCGATCAAAATTCCCGACCAGAAAACTCGGTTCCGAGAGCCCCAATTGGCGAGCGATGTCGCGGCGGACGGGCTGCGAAGCGGTGGCGGTAAACGCATGAACGGACGCCTCGGGGAACACCTGCTTGAGCGTTTTGAGCTGCTGATACTCCGGACGAAAGTCGTGCCCCCATTGGCTGACGCAGTGCGCCTCATCGATCGCGAAATAGCGGACACATTGCTGCTGCCGCAAGAAACCGAGCGTCTTGGGAGAGAGCAAGCGTTCGGGGGCCAGGTACAGCAATCGAAGGTCGCCATGACGAATCCGATCGGCAACGTCGCGCTTTTCCGTTTCGTCTTGCGTGCTGTTGACGAAGGCCGCCGGGACTCCCTTTTGCTTCAACGCGTCAACTTGGTCCTTCATCAATGAGATCAGCGGCGACACCACGACTGCCAAGTCGCCGGCACCAGAACCTTTGCTCCCGTGAAGTCCGCTGCACAAGGCAGGGGCTTGAAAGCAAATCGATTTACCGGCCCCGGTGGGCAGCACCGTCAGACTGTCGCGACCTTCCAGAATGGTCTGAATCGATTGCTCTTGAAGGGGGCGGAAGGAATCGAAGCCCCAGAATTGTTTCAACACGCGCCGTACATCATCCATCGGTCTCTCCCAATACTTGTGTGCAAATGACAAAAGTGAATCGGGTAGTCCGATGCCTCGATGCTGACTTCAGAATGGCGGTTCCAAAATCAATTCGCCGAGCGGCGATCAGTTCGCTGGGCGAATCATTGCAATTTCACCAGAACAAGTCAACCATTTTTTACCGGACGACTCCGGCGGGGCGTGTTAGCGGTCGGCGCGGGGTGAGTTCAAAACCTTCACGCGTCACTGGCTCACGCCCAATGCCATCTACTTTGGCACTAAAGGTGTTAGCGGAACGGCGCGAGCCGTCCGGTTGCGCTTCAAAAACACCGTGAAA
>NZ_JANZKV010000128.1 GCF_025060895.1 Stieleria sedimenti
GCCGCCCACGGTCGCTGCGAAGCAGCGACCGGAAATCGCCTAAAGGCTAGACACCAACGGTTGCTGAATCCCTTGTTACTCTTTCCCGATTCAATCCGTGGTGACGGTGTCATTCAGGTTGGGGAACCTCATCATCTGGCCCCATCGACGCACTGAAAAAGCCGATCGTCGATTCGAACAGTCGATCGCGGGCGGTGTCTTGCTCGTCCGGCGATGTCTCCGGATTGAGTTCGTCCAGGTTGGCGCGGCAAAAGGAGCACCCCAACGTTCGGACGTGAAACTCGATGTAATCCGCCCACGGCGGTGGCAGAATGCCGAGCGTGAATTTCCCCAGGGTACTTCGCTTGGGACAACTGGGACGCTGCGATTCCCAGACGCGACTCAACAGGTCGCTGGCCAGTGCGGTGTCATTACCCCAGTCGCCGAATCGCTCCGCCGATCGGCTCAAGTCGTCGCGCAGCCGTCCGATCAAGCGTCGTTTGACCACGGCAATTGCGTTTTCGCTGCTGTCCATCACCGCGGCCAACTCTTGGTTGCGTCGACGTGCGAAGAACAGCCCTTCGGCGATTTGCAATTCTTTGAATCGTTCACCCGATTGAAGGAATTGAGCGAGGCGACGCACCGCGCCGGCCAGCGCCCTGGAGGCTCGATCGTCTTGCTCGTCGCGGCGGACGTACCAGCTGACGCCCGGTTCGGTTGACACGGCGTCGGCGACGACGTCACTTGCATCGGACTCGATGAAGTCACACACGGGAACCTCCCGATGGATGCCGCTGCGACGGTAGTGATCGATGATGCGAAAACGCAAAATCTGAAACAAGAACGATTCCAATTCACCGTCGGCACGATAATGATCCTGCGACGATAAAAACGAGACAAAGGTTTCTTGGACCAGATCCTCTGCGGTGGCCACCGAGCCAACGCGTTTGACCGCGAACGCGATCAACCGTCGCTGGAAACGAGCCACGAACTGTCGCCATCCCTCTGGATCACCCGACTTGACTAATTGCAAGAGATGCTCGTCAGCTTCGTTCATTGAATGGATTAAGCGATAAACACAGCGGCGAGCAAAAAGCCCATGATCACAACTCCTGCCAATCCTAATACGATCTGGCTGCGATAATAGCCTTGGGTGACCCAATTCAACGCCAGGCACATGACAATGGTCACAATGACCAGAACCATCATTCCAACGGCTTGCGCCAGCGTCCCCATCCAGGACCGTTGAAAGGATTCCTCCACTGTCATTCGCGCCACGCTGACCTGTTCCTGACCGGGCACTTCGACCAACACGGCCTCCCGCCAAACGTCACCGTAGGAACGCGAAAGTCGCTGAGCGAATCGATCGATGACATGCCGCTCGTCGACGATCGCATACGGCTTGCCGCGAAGGTAGATTGCGGCCTGGCGAACCGCATCAGACAACGCCTGTTTGCGTGCTTGACCCTCGGAGGATTGAAGTTCGCCGGAGTAGCCGACGACAAAATGGCGTTGCGGATACATCGAAACGAACTGATCTAACGATTCAACCCAGGGCTTCTCGGTGACAAAGGCTTGCACGGAGGTTTGTCGCTGGGCGGATCGAATGGTGCACATCAAAAGACCATTTTCAACACGTTGTTGAAGATCCCAGGTGGCCGGTTGCAATGTGGAGGCCGAGGCGACCAAATGAAACGAAAGCTGGTTTTCAGCGGGTTCCGCTGGCACGCTGCCGACCGACCGGACGACGGCGTTGGGAAACAACTTGCCAAGCTGTTCGGTGATTTGAGGGACCAGGGGCTCGGCGCTCGATCCCGACACGCTGACGGCGATGGTTTCGGGATCGACCACGCCGTCAATCTCATCGCGCTGGAGCACTTGTTTTTCGGTGAGTTTTTCTCGCAATCCGGCAATCAGCGGCCTGATCGCGGCGGAGTAACTGGGATACACGTTTGCCGTGAACGCGTCCGTATCAGTCGTTCGCCATTGCCCCGGCGTTTGGTCACCGGTGGACAATTCCCCAGCCGACTCGACGATCGGCGGCGGCACAGGTCGCTCGGGCGTGGAAGCAGCAGTGGCTGGAACCACCCCCTGCGGCGCAGCGGGAGCAACCACCTCGAACGATTCTGGCGACGCCTCGGACTCCGTCACGCCGGTCACAGCCGAGCGGCCGAATTGGGGCGTTTCTGTGCTCGATTCGCTGCGAACGGCGAAGGTGGCGACCAGAAGAAACATCGGCACCACCAACAGCAAGAACAGTCCGGCCAAAATCGATCCGACGCGACCGGCGGTTGATTTAGCGTTGACGGCAAACACGATCGTCAAGACCAAGACTGCCAGGTACAACCCGGCCAAGAGCAAGAGGGCAAAAGACGCGATTACCATGAGACTCGCTCGGCAGTTGGTGGAGTGGCGGAAGTGGACGGATCCATCGAGTGGACAGGGGGGGCCGAGCCGTTGACCGATGCATCTGTCCCGGTCGCATCGTATCGGTTCAGCGAAAAAGGCTCCGGGGGCACCCACACCGATGTCAACTGGACCGTGATCGCGGCCGTCATCGTGGCCGCCATCGAAAGAATGACGTTGTCCAGATTGGCAAGATGCATCCCCAGCGCCCAACCACTCAATCCGGCGACTACACCACTGATCGCACCGGCGATCAAGGTTCGCGAGATGGCCACGCGTTGGGCTCGATGTGGGTCACAAAAGCAACGCCAATCGATCAGCATCGTTGCCGCGAACCCGCCGAGCCAGCAGCCGACATAAACGTCGTACTGAGGGGAATTGTTGAGAAAGTTGGCGATGAAAAAGTAGGCGACAAGCCATATTCCGATCAACCAAGTTCGCGAGACCAGTGCCGTGGAGATGCCTGGCTTTTGAGGCACGACCAGAACCAGCGTGATGGCCAGCATCATCGAAATCAGCCAAATCCCGAGCGCCATCAGCACGGCGGTCGACGCTCCGAAGATTCCAGAACCGTACGCAGTGGCTGCGAATGCCACCGTCATCAAAAGAACCGTCGAACCGATCGAGAGTCCCACGCGGGCCAAGTAACGAACGTCGGCCATCCGTCGCAGCCGCGCCGCGAACAGGTCGTGGTTGTCGGATTCGTCGGACGTTTTTTCCGATTCGGCGGTATCGATGATGGCGTGTTTCGCACCGACGGTGTCGGCCAGGTCGGCGACACCGATCGATGCAATTTGCGGCGGCGTCTGGCGTGACGAAGCTGCCGGTTTTCGTCCCACCAGCGACAGACTGGCGGGAATGGAATCGTCCGTCACGTGCTTCGTGTCGCAGCCGAGTGCGGCGGCCATTTCCCGGGCCGACTGAAATCGTTTTACCGGATCTCGGTCCATCGCTTTTCGCACGACGCCTGCAAACGGTTCTTGCAATCCGCTGACGTCGACTTCGCCCGTAAGATGTTTCATCAAAATCTCGCCGACACTTTCTCCGACGAATGGAGGTTCGCCGGTCAGCATTTCGAACAGCATGACGCCCAGCGCGTACAGGTCGACGGTTTTGTCGTACCGTCCCATGCTGATCTCCGGCGCCATGTAGTGCACGCTTCCCACGGTCATCGTATGACCGCTGGCGTGACTGACCGTGATCACTTTGCTCAAACTGTAGTCGCCGATTTTGACGATGCCGTCCTCAAAGAATATGTTGTGCGGCTTTAAATCCCGGTGCACGATCCCGGCATCATGCAGGTAGTCGATTCCTCTGGCCAATTCGCGAACAAAGAACAACGCTTGCTCCGGCGCGATCCCCTCCGGCGACGCGTCCAAGATCTCACGCAACGATGGGCCCGCGACAAACTCCATGATCACCCAGGGCGTTCCGTCGATTCCCTGTTTGACATCGAAAATCATCACCAGATGCGGCGACTTTAAATTCATGCAGTGCCCGATGCCGCGCAGTTCGATGTCCTCGTAATTTTGCACCGCTTTCAATGCGACTTCGCGGCCGGCATCGCTGGTGGCAAAGTAGACTTCGCCGAATCCGCCACGGCCGAGGGCGTGCCCGATCGTATAACCCTCCAGCGGTCGATCGCCTCGTTGGTAGTGAAAAGCTGGCATGCGGCGATCCTAAGACAAGGTGATTTGATTGAGCGTAAACCGCGTCTCGCCGAGCAAGACCGAACGATCGGCCACCAGCGGGCTGACCTCGCCACCGGATCCGGCGTACTTGATCGCGTAGCCATCTGCAGCACGAAAAACGACGATCGGGCGTTCGCAACCGGAAATCGAAAAGTGTCCGCCCCGCGGGGAAAACAGCAATGAATCCGCCATCAGGGCCGCACAGCGAATCTCTCGCTTGGCCAACCCCGCGCCGGAAAGTTGCAGCACCGCCGAACCGCTCGCGGGCACCGGCTTGCGGAACTTCAATCGACCGCGGCGCCCGAAGCCGATCGAGTCGCCGTTTGCCAACAGTCGCCGTTGGGTCGGCTGGTCATTGACACCGAATTCGGCGTCCGACTCGGCAAAGTAATCCTCCCCCGCCCGACGGATGAACAGGGCTGCCGAAGGACCTTCGGTCTGCAGCGGCAGATCGTAGCGTTGTGAACGGGAAGAGGAACCGACCGAAATCCGATCGGCATCGAGCAACAACACCGCCCCCAACCCATCCACCCGCAAGACCCAAGCCCCCAAAAAGGTGTCCGACACCTTTTTGGAAACCAGGGAGGATTGGGTGAATGGGGTCGTTCCAGTGGCGTCCGCCGTGTGGAAAAAGGTGTCCGACACCTTTTTGGTAGACGGGGTGGTTTGGGTGATTGGGGTGGCGCCGTCGAGTAGGCCCAGTGGCCCCGAACGCACGCCGGCGGATTGGCGGGCGAGTTCGGCGAGCGTCGTGCGGGTCTCTGCGATCCAACGCGTGCCCAGGACAATCTGGTCGACCAGGGCGAGTTCGCGTTCGGCTTCCACATAGTTTGCTTGATCGACTAACTCGCACGCCCGTACGCATCGATTGAAACAGCTTCGAAGCTCATTCAGGCGGGCATCCGTCGGCGCCACAGCGACCGCCATCTCTAACCAATCGTTGCCGCGATCCAATCGACCGCTCTCCAAGTCGGCGATGATTTGCGCGCGGATCGGTTCAAGCATCGCATTGATTTTCATCACCACCAGTCGATGGTGTTGAAGCTCCGGATCAAGCGATTTGACGATCGCAATCCCGACGCTCCAATCCCCCGACTCGATCGCCTGTTCGATTCGATCGGCGGCAGCGGCGGCCAACGCGCGTTTGCGTTCAATTTCGGCGGCGAGCCTGGAATGGGATGGACCGGTCGGCAAGAGATTTTGTCCCAATGTGAAGTGCCCCAACTGAGCTTGGAGTTTAGCTGCTTGGGCAGACGCCTGCTCAGCGGCTTCCCGCGAACGTTGTTCCGATTCCATTTGAGCGACACGTTGGACCAAATGCGCGACGTCGTCCGTGCGCCCCGCCAGACGTTGCGCTTTGTCCGCATCACTGCGGGCATCGCCGGATCGTTGTTGATCGAGATGTTGGTGTGCCCGACCCACAAGTTTTTTAATCAGCACGTCCGTTGCACGTTGTCCGCCACGGTGCTCCCGCTGCGGTGTGGCCAAGAGCAATTCAAACGCTTCATCCAATCGCCCGGCGGTGATCGCGGTCTGGATTCGTTTGAGTTGAAGGTGGAGCACGATACTGGTATCCCGTTTAGGGAGTGTCGGACGTGAGGTGCGAGCGGCCGGGTAAGTTCTTGGTGGATTGGAATCACTCAATGGCAACCTATCGACCCTCCCCTCGCTTCGCTCGACCCTCCCTGCCAGGGAGGGTTATTCAAACTGTGTAGATACCGACGCGTGCCAGAACGGGGAAGTTGATTCAACCTGAGCACATTACTGCTCCCCAACGCTCACCATTGTTTTTCGGTTCTCCGTGTCGCCGAAGTACTCATCGAAGTCTGCCAGTACCTGATCTTCACTTTGACCCTGGTCGATCAGGTCGATGGCGAAGACGTCTTGTTCGTGATCCAAGACACGTTTGGCAACCGCCAGTCGCATTTCGATCTGCTGCAACAATTGATCGGCTTGGGACAGTTCGCTGCCGTCGACGCGGATGCCAGATTGCAACTGGGATGCTTGAACCAGTCGAGCTTGCGCGGCGAGTGATTCGACCTGCTGCTCCAATTCGGCTTTACGGTGACGCATCGAATCCAAGGATGCCAGCGCCGCGGCCAGCGACTCATGCCGTTTCTCCAACAGTCGTTCCTTGCTGGCCAGCGCCAACTGTCCCGTTTTGTAACGGTCCAACCGCCTGGAGAGTTGTTCGGTGATTTGGGAACGCGTCCAATTGCGGCCGCCGACTTGGAAGGACACGGTCTGCGTCCGCAACTGTTCACGCAATGGGGTGAGCGTTGCCAGTTCGTTTTCCAGACGTTTTTCGGTTTCCGAAACGTCTCGCTGGAGTGCCGCGATCTCGACTTCTTCCTGGGCGATGGTTCGCACTTGCGCCTGCAAATCGGGCAAAATGCCATCGATCAGATCGCGGGCGCGTCGCAGTTCGAACTCGACAGGCACGTGTTCGTTGACCGAATCGCGAACCGAACGCGCCGACGTCCGGACATAGCTAAAAAAACCTGGCCCCAGCAGCACCACGCCGCCGATCAGGACCGCCAGGAATGCGGCGACGGAATATTTGACCGCTCGTAACATGACAACCAACCTTCGTAGAGGGAATGCGACCCGAACAGGACCGATTGCACGGTCCTCAACAGGGCAGTCGTTGGTTTGCGGTCCATGTGACAGAGAAATCGGGAATTTTTTTGCCGCGGCCAATTGGCCCTCCGGTCACTACCGATCCGAACGGGGCGAGTCCGCCGGTACCGTCAGCGCCGCGAACTGTCTTCTGGGGCCTTTCCCGATCCACAGTGTGACGGGGCGCTCGCCGCACTGGCGGTAACGTTTTTCGAGCATGTTGGGATTCTGGGACACGCCCCTGGTCTTCACCCGCCAGGGATAACAATTCATCGATCGCAAGGTCTTGCGCAACCTGCGGTCGTCACAGGCCCCCGACCAGATCACGGGTTCACAGATCGCCAGATCACTCTCGATCGCGGTGTCTCCGGTCAGAAAGCCGCTGGGGCCGCCGAGCAAGTCGTAGCCGTATTGTCCGGCAAACGATTCGGTCAGTCCGGCGGCCCGAATCGCGGCATCGGGGTCGGCCAGGTACTGCATCGGCTTCTCAACCCGGCGGCCGGCCTGGCTGTCCCCAGCGACGGTGTAGGTGACCGCGCTGCCATCGGGGCGAACCAGAACGGCGGTGCGTGAAGCTTCGATCAGCGGGTGGCCGAAACACGCGGCGGCCCGGTCGATCGCCTGTCCGGTCAACAACGTTTGCTCGCGGACACTGCCGCCGAGAGAAACCCACAGCCGATGTCGTTGCGGACGATCTTCGATCACTGCGGCGGGCGCCAATTTCACGATCCCGGCGGCGCAGCGGTCCAGGATGCGCTCCACAACGGCCCACGGCGGCGAGTAGTCTTCGGGACGCACCTTGCGGCCACGGTCGTCGCGTCGATCGGGGTCCAAATGAACCGTCGCGTCGGCTGCGATGGGCACCGCGGCGACGTCATCATGGCGAACCGCAACTTGTGGTCGAGCGGGTTGCAGATTCATCCGCAGATTCTCCCTGGTCATCGCGACCATCATCGGATCGCTGTCGACCGCGGTGACCTGCACATCGGCTGACCCGACCATCTTGGCGATCGCCAACGTATCAGCACCCAGACCACAGCACCCGTCGAGCACCGAACGGGAGTTCATCCAACGCGCTTTCAACTCGGCGACCGGAGCCGGCGTTGCTTGACTGAGCGAGCGTTCGGTGCACCACCAGATCCCCTCCCCGAGTTTCGCACGAGCTTTGGATTGCAGATTCAATGACACGAGCACGACGGCCGCCAGATCCTCGCCGACCAGCGAGCGAATCTTGGCAGCCAAGTCGCTGTCCCAAGTCCCGTGGGCCGACGCGATCCGCAGTGCGTCCTCGCAGCGTTCCAAGTCATCGGCGGAAATCGGAGAAATCATCGTTGGCAGTCGTCGGTAAGTTGCGTCATTCGTCCCAGCACGCGGCGTCAGCCAGTGGCCCGTGTTCCATCCCGCGCGCCGCTCGCTGACCGGGCTGTCGATTTAGTGAGCCGCGATGCGTAAGCGGGCGGGCATTTCGGCGCCCGCGCGAGGCCTTACGGCCAGCGGCTCACCATTGACTCCGCAGATCCCGATTCAATCGACAAGCTGTGACGCGTCCCGCTGGAGAGCGTCAGGACGTCAACGTTCGTTTGAGGAACCGTCGCAGCGCCGGTTTGGTGGCTTGGCCGAGCCGGTTGATCGCCAGCGTGGTTTCCTGTTCGTCGCTAGAGACAGTGATTTTTGCGTCGCCGAGATCGTCGGCTTCGGCCGGATCGAGTGGCTCATTGGCAACGATCTTGACTGCATCGAGGTCACGCGTGCGGATCGACAGTTTGACGTCGCCGTCGGCACCGACCACGTCGACCCGGTTGGCGGCCGACATCCTCAGACAATCTTCACCGCCGATCTTTTCGATTTGGTCGAACAAACGGTCGGGCAGCTTGATCGGCCAGTCGGGCGTCGCGTTGTCGTCGAACCCCTTGGGCATCGAATGCCATTTTCGTCCCAGCGTTTTCCAGATCGTACTGGCGTCGTGTTTCTTCTTCTTGCGTTTGGGGGTCGCCTTTTTCGCTTGCCCGTTCGACTTGGATGCCGTTTTCGACGTCGGAGCACTGGCTGCGTCGATTCGCAACCGACCGGAACCGGGCTCGGCGACTGACTCGGCAGCCGGTTTCGATTTATTCGCCGACGGCTGGAGCGCCTCGGCGACGAAGGGCGCCGTGACGGAAACCGGTGCGCCGTTTGACCGTTTGGCCGTCTCGGCCAATTGTTCGGGTGTGCCTTCGAAGACGATCTTGCCGCCGTCGACACCGGCACCCGGCCCCATGTCGATCACCCAGTCGGCGCATTTGACAACGTCCAGGTTGTGTTCGATGACGACACAGGTGTTGCCCAGGTCGACCAACCGCTGGATCACGTCCAGCAGTTTCGCGATGTCGTCAAAGTGCAATCCGGTCGTCGGTTCGTCCAGCAGGTACAGTGTTTTGCCGGTGCCCGGACGGGCGAGTTCCGACGCCAGTTTGACCCGTTGTGCTTCACCGCCGGACAGCGTCGGAGCGGATTGGCCCAACGTGACATAATCCAATCCGACGTCACACAGGGTCTGCAACACGCGGGTGATGCGGGGTTCGGAGGCGAACAACTCAACCGCCTCGCCACAGGACATCGCCAACACGTCCGAAATCGATTTGCCGTGATACTTCACCTGCAACACGTCGTCGTTGTACCGCCGCGATCCGCATTCTTCACACGGCACCCAAACATCCGGCAAGAAATGCATCTCGATTTTGCGTTGGCCACTGCCCTCGCATGTCTCGCAGCGTCCGCCGGGGACGTTAAAGCTGAACGTTCGCGCCGTGTACTTTCGCTCGGCCGCTTCGGGGATCAACGCGAAGAGGTTTCGGATCGTATCGAACACGCCGGTGTAGGTTGCCGGATTGCTGCTGGGCGTGTTCCCCAACGGTGATTGATCGACACGAATCACTTTATCGATGTGGCGGAGGCCTTCGATTTTTTCATGCCGTCCGGGTTTCATCCGCAGCCGATGCAAGCGTTTGCCCAGGATCGGGTACAGCGTGCCTTCGATCAACGTGCTCTTGCCACTGCCGCTGGGGCCGGTCACGACCGTCAGCACGCCCATGGGCAGTTTTAGATCGACGTGATCCAGATTGTTTTCCGAGGCGCCGATCAGGGTCAGGTAATCGACCATCGGCTTGCCACCGTCGGTCATGACCGGGCGTCGTACCGATGGCAAGGGGATCTGCTTGGTGCCGTTGATGTATCCGGCCGTCACGCTTTGCTCGATCGGCGACAATTTTGTCGGTGGGCCTTCGGCCACGATTCGGCCGCCATGCCGACCGGCACGAGGTCCGAAATCGCACAGGTAGTCGCTGCCGGAGATCACGTCACGATCGTGTTCGACCACCAACAGCGTGTTGCCCAAGTCTCGCAATCGGTGCAGCGCCGAAAGTAGACGCAAGTTGTCACGGGGGTGCAGCCCGATCGTGGGTTCATCCAGCACGTAGAGCACCCCGCACAATCCGCTGCCGAGTTGGGCGGCCAATCGAATCCGCTGCGCTTCGCCGCCGGACAGCGTCGCCGCACCACGATGCAGCGTCAAATAGTTGAGTCCCACGTCCAATAGGAAACGCACGCGCGATTGGATTTCACGCACCAATTCGCCGGCGATCTTTTTCTCTCGGCGATCGAGTTTCCAATCGGTGACGACGCCATCCAAACGATCCAGCGGCATGTGAACCAGATCGGCCATCGTCCACCCGCGAAACTGACAGGCGGCCGCTTCTTCTCTCAATCGCGACCCGTCGCAGGCACTGCAATTGATGTCGTCGACGAACTGCTCCAGCTTGCCTCGCAATCCCGGTGTCAAACGCGACGCCTCTTCCAGCGCCGGATAAAAACCTTTGAATCGAAAGCGGAACAACTTGGTCGTAGATTTTGAATTCGGTTTCGCATCGCTTTGCCGGACTTCGATCCAGCGATCGCCCAGCCCGTGAAACAGCAATCGGCGGTGCGTGGCGGTCAGTTCGTCGAACGGCAGATCGATCGGGATGCCGGTCTGTCGCGACAACGCCCGCAACAACCACAGCGAGACCTCGTGATCGACGCTCGGCCACAACAGCGCGGCGCCGTCGGCGAGCGTTTTGCGCGGCGAATCAATCAGGGCGGCAGGGTTGGTTCCGGTTTGCTTGCCCAGTCCTTCGCACTGGGGACACCAACCGACCGCGCTGTTGAAGGAAAAGTGGTGTGGCGTCAGTGTGGGAAAGGATCGACCGCAGTCGCCGCAGACGAGATGCTGGCTGTGCGTGATCGTTTCCCAATGTTGTTCATCGCGATCCGGGTTGGCGATCGCGACCTGGATCACGCCGATCCCCAACGACAATCCCTGTTCGACGCTGTCGCTGATCCGCGAACGCTCTTCGTCGTTGACCGCGATCCGGTCCACGACGACTTGAACGGTTTGTCGTTTCCGCGGGTCGAGCGCCGGTGCCTCGTCGAGCGAGACCGTTTTTCCATCGATTCGAATCCGCTGGAAACCTTGGCTGCGGAGCGATTGCCAGGTGTCTTTGGACGCTTCACCGGCCACCACCTCGATCGGCGAGAGCAACAAGGCTCGCGTCCCTTCGGGCATCGACAACACTTTCTCAGCGATTTGCTCGGGAGTCTGCGTGCCGACTTCCACGCCGCAATCGGGACAGTGTCGTGTGCCCAACCGCGCCATCAAGATCCGTAGGAAATCATAAATCTCGGTGACCGTGCCGACGGTGCTGCGCGGCGAATGCCCGAGGTTTTTTTGTTCCAGCGCGACCGCCGGCGACAACCCTTCGATCCGTTCGACCTTGGGTTTTTGCACTTGGCCGATGAACTGCCGTGCGTAGGACGAAAGCGATTCGACGTAGCGACGTTGGCCTTCGGCGTAGATCGTGTCCATCGCCATCGAGCTTTTGCCGCTGCCGCTGGGGCCACAAAAGACGGTCATGGCGTCGCGGGGAATTTCCGCGGAGACCGATTTCAAGTTGTGTTCCGATGCCGCCTGGACCACCAAGTGGGTCTTGGCCTTTTCCGGCGGTGGTGCCAACGCGGCCGACGCTCTCGTGGCGGTCGCGTGGTGCTTGGCCGGCTTGCGACGTTTGACGCCCATCACCTTGGCCAATGCCGCACCGGTGTAACTGTCCATGTTCTTGGCGATGTCGATCGGACGACCGGCGGCCACAATCTTCCCACCGCCGGCGCCGCCTTCGGGACCCAGGTCGAGCACGTAGTCGGCCGTTTTGATGACGTCCATGTTGTGTTCGACGATCACCACGGTATTGCCCCGATCGGCCAATCCGTGAATCACGCGTAGCAACAATTCGATGTCGGCAAAGTGCAATCCGGTCGTCGGTTCGTCCAACACATAGAGTGTCTTGCCGGTTTCTCGTTTACTCAGCTCGCGCGAGAGTTTGATCCGCTGGGCTTCGCCCCCCGAGAGCGTCGGGGAGGGTTGACCGAGTTTCAAATACTCCAGACCGACATCCACCAGCGTTTGCAATTTTTCGGCAACTTTGGGAACGTTTTCAAACAGCTCGAGCGCCTGGGCGATGTCCATCTCCAGCACGTCCGCGATCGACGCGCCCTTGAATTGGACCGAAAGCGTTTCGCGGTTGTATCGTTTGCCGCCGCAAACCGGGCACGTCACCCAGATGTCGGCCAAGAAATCCATTTCCAGCTTTGACGCGCCGTTGCCGTCACAGGCGGCGCAGCGTCCGCCATCGACGTTAAAACTGAATCGACTGGCGGTGTAGCCGCGTGTTTTCGCTTCGGTTAGTTTGGCGAACAGATTGCGGATTTCGTCGAAGACTTTGACGTATGTCGCCGGGTTGCTGCGCGGCGTTCGCCCGATCGGGGATTGATCGATCGCGATCGTCTTGTCCAAAAATTCCAGACCGCTGATCGAATCATGGTCACCGGGTTCACATTCGGCACCGTTGAGTTCACGTCGCAGGGCGGGTTCCAAGATGCCGCCGATCAACGAACTTTTCCCGCTGCCGGAAACACCGGTCACGCACGTCACGGTTCCCAACGGTATCGTCGCATCGACGTTTCGCAGGTTGTGAAACCGAGCGCCGTGAATCGTCAGTTGGGCTTCGCCATCGATCGGCCTCGGCGTTTCTGGGATCGCGATCTCGCGTTCGCCGGACAGAAACTGGCCGGTGACACTGCGCTTGTTCGCTCCCAATTCGTCAGCCCCGCCGATACCGACGATCTCCCCGCCGCGAACTCCCGGGCCGGGACCGAAGTCGACGATCCGATCGGCCGCCCGCATCGTGTCTTCATCGTGCTCGACCACGATCAACGTGTTGCCGGCATCGCGGAGCCGCACCAGTGTTTCGATCAACCGGTCGTTGTCGCGGGCGTGCAATCCGATCGACGGCTCGTCCAAGATGTACAGCACGCCGACCAGCCCGCTGCCGATCTGGCCGGCTAACCGAATGCGTTGTGATTCGCCACCGGAAAGTGTCGGCGCGGTTCGGCCCAATGTCAGATAATCGAGACCGACCCCGAGCAAGAAACCCAGTCGCGTGCGGATCTCTTTCAACGCTTCGGCGGCGATCTTGGTGTCCGTTTCTCCCAGGCTGATCTCGGAAAAAAACTGGCTCAACTGATCGATCGACAACTCGCACAAATCGGGCAGCGAGAGTGCGTGATTGTCTTGGAACGCGTCCGATGTCGTCGTGATCGTCGCCGCACTGGCCTGGCGATTGAGCCGACGGCCTTGGCAATCGACGCAATCGATCGTGTTCATGAACTTTTCAAGATGCCGCAACTGCATCTTGTTTTTGGTCGTGCGATAGCGATCAAGCAGCTCGGGAATGAAACCGTCGAACGACCCGGTGTACTTGCGACTCTTTCGGCCGCCGCGCCACGTCAATTGGTACGTCGAGTCGCTGCCCCACAGCCACATCTTTTGGGCTTCGGCCGGCAGGTCCCGCCAACGTGTTTCCAGCATCGAACCCGGCTCGAGTTCGAGCAGCTTGTCCATCGCAGTCGCGAAGCCTTTGTAAATGTGCCGACGATAACGACCGATGTCGCCCCATTGGCCCAGCAGCGTGATGGCTCCCTTACGAATCGACTTGGATTCGTCGGGAATGATCATCTCCGGAACAAACGTGTACAGGTGCCCGAGTCCGTCACAGGCTTCGCACATCCCTTGCGGACTGTTGAACGAAAACAGTTGCGGTGTCGGCGGGCGAAAACTCTCACCGCAGGCTCCGCAGGAGTAGCGTGAGGAAAACAGGATGTCTTCTTTGGCCGGTCGTGCCGAATCGCTGTTGGGCTCCGAAAGCGAAACGATCACCGACGCGTCGCCGAGTTTCAGCGCCAGATTGACTGCTTCGTTGATGCGTCCGCGGTCGCGATCATCGATGCCGACGCGATCGACGACGACTTCGACATCATGGCGACGGGCTCGATCCAGCGGTGGAGGATCCGACAGACGAATCGTTTCGTTGTCCACGCGGGCACGTGTGAACCCTTGTTTACGCAGATCTTCGAACAGGTCTTTGAATTCGCCCTTGTGTCCGCGGACCAGCGGTGCCAGTACCCAGATGGTTTCTTCGGGGTCCAGATCCAAGATCCGCGACGTGATCGCGTCGGACGGTTGGGCGGCGATCGGGACGTGGCAATTGGGGCAGTTGGGGGTCCCGACACGGGCGAACAGGACGCGCAAGAAGTCGTAGATCTCGGTGATCGTGCCGACCGTGCTGCGGGGATTGTTGCCGGTCGATTTTTGTGCGATCGAAATCGAAGGGCTCAGCCCGCTGACCAAATCGACATCGGGTTTGGGCATCTGCCCCATGAATTGCCGGGCGTAATTGGAGAGCGACTCGACGTACCGGCGTTGGCCCTCGGCATACAGCGTGTCAAAGGCCAGAGACGACTTTCCACTGCCCGATACACCGGAAAAACAAACCAGTTCGCCACGCGGCAGGGTCAGATTGACGTCACAGAGGTTGTGCTCGCGGGCACCCTTGACCTTGATTTCGGTCGTCGACATTCGGGGCAATTCGTGGTCAGTAGAAGACGGCATTCCTTTCCCAGTAGTCTAGCGGGCACGGCAATCTGGCGGAATGAGAGGTTTTTACGGGTTCCAGCGGAATCGACCGGCACAGATGGACACTCCCGGGGATCAAATCCGACCAGACCGCAAAAAACACGACTCGCGCACCGAGCCATCGCAACCATACTGCTGGCGAACCGTGGGATAGGCTTCCAGCCTGTCGTGCATGAATTGACAGGCTAGAAGCCTATCCCACCTTTCCCCCCGGTTTTTCAACACTCACCCGATGCAACTCTATTACTTCCTGGCCGTCATTCTTTCGCTCAGTTTGGGCTCGCTACCGGAATCGAACCAGCTGTTCGGCCATGCGGTCGGATTCACCGGGTTGGTGATTGTCGCGTGGTGGGGCCTGTGTTACCTGGCGGTCCGGATGGTCGCCGGGCTGATCGACAAGGGGGAAGTCGACGCAACGTTGGGGTACGATTGGTTTGATCGTCAAACCGAGTGTTTTCGCTGGTTCTCGCTGGGGCTGATCGTGCTTTGTCTGGGCGGATTCGGGCTCGGCCGGAACTTGGATCGGTTGCCGCTGACACAACACTCATTGGCGCTGCAGTCGATCATTTTGTTGTTTCCCGCGATCGCGATGATGGCCGGATTGTGGGCCGGGGAGTCGCTGTTTGCGGCGCGGATGGGTGTGGCTCGTCGAGGATGGTGGCCGACACTGACGTCCACGTTTTCGGCTCTACGATGCAGCGTCGGTTGGCTCGTCGCACCGATCATCGGCTTTCTGGCGATCATCGACCTGATCTCGTTGACAGCGGTCGGGGACCAGATCCCGAACTGGGCGGCGTGGATCGCGTTGGTGGTCGTGATGGTGGCCGGCATCCCGATCCTGGTGCGGCGAGTTTTTCCGACCCGTCCGATCGATGCTGCCACCAAGCAATGGATTCAATCGGTCGTCAACTCCGGCGGCATCCGGCGTTGCAAGATTGTGATGTGGGACACCAATCATCAAACCCACAACGCGATGATCGCCGGCCTCTTCGGGCGTTTTCGCGTGTTGCTACTGAGTGATCGCTTGGTGCGAGACCTGACGCGAGAGGAACTGGCGATGGTGATTCTGCACGAAGTGGCCCACGCCAAACGGTATCATGTGCCGCTGCGAATCTTGGCCCTGGTCCCCGCCTGGTTGCTTGGGGCGGGGCTCGAACGGGGGCTGATGCATGATTCCATGCCGGTTTGGGCGGCGGACTGGGCGGGCACGCTGGGCAGTGTGCTCAGTCTGGTGGCGACCGTCGTGATCTTGCGTTGGGTCAGTTATCGCAGTGAATTTGATGCCGACACGGTGGCCTGTTTGTTGGCGCCGGCCGTTTCACGCTCGTGCGATCGGGTGCCGACGACCGAGTCGGACGCACGCCGGCAACTCGCTTCGGCGCTGCTGCGTGTGACCGAAGGTTACGCGGGGGCACGCAAGCCGACGTGGTTGCATCCCGGCATCGCCGATCGGATCAACGCCTTCTCGCCTCCCCAAGTGGCGTAAGCTTCCAGCTTGCGACCCTTCGACAGGCTTGCCTGTCGCATCTGGCGTACGCTTCCAGCTTGCGACCCGTCGACAGGCTTGCCTGTCGCATGTGGCGTACGCTTCCAGCTTGCGACCCTTCGACAGGCTTGCCTGTCGCATGTGGCGTACGCTTCCAGCTTGCGTCCCGGCGACGGCTCGGCGTCCAAACCTGCCGACCCCGAAATTCGCCGATTTTTTGCCTTCTGATCGCAGTCAGTATTGGTTTTCTGTGGAAAATTTGCCTATGTTGAATCGTTCACGGCCGGGCAACCGGTCCGCCCATTGATCGATTCCAAACCCAAAATTGAGTCCAGACATGAAACGATTTCTAGCCTCCGCGGCCGCCGTTTTGCTCGTCGCGACCGCTACCACGTTGACTGCCGACGTTGACCTGAAAGACATCCAATGCGTGGTGGCGAAAAAAGCCGCTGACGTCAGCAAGTCAGCCGACTACAAAGACGCCAAGGTGTATTTCTGCTGCAACGGTTGCGCCGGCAAGTTCGCCAAGGACACCGAGAAGTTCGCCGTCAAAGCCAACCATCAGTTGGTCGCGACGAAGCAGTACGTTCAAAAGAGCTGCCCGTTCAGTGGCGGTAAATTGAACGAGTCGACGGCGATCAAACTGGCCGGCACCGAAGTCGCATTCTGCTGCAATAATTGCAAGGGCAAAGCGGAGGGCGCCGAAGATGACGAAGCCAAGTTGAAGCTGATCTACAACGACAAAGCGTTTAAGAAGGGCTTCGAACTGGCGAAGAAAGAGTAGTCGCTCGTTGTCAAGTTAGATGCGATATCGCCTTGTCGTCCACCTCGACCCGTTGACGGCGATCGCAGTGTTTAACGCGGCGTTGCTGTTGATCGGCATCGCCGCGTTTTTGTTTTACCTGGTCGTGCGCCGCAGCAGGCCGTTGGCGGACTGGGCCAGAAGGCATCGCAGATCGTTTTGGGTTGCCGGCACGGTTTATCTTGCCTCGATCCTGATCACCGCCTACTTCCAAACCGGTTGGTATCGTCACGGGATCGGCCTGTTTGTTGCCGGTCTTTCCGGGCTGATCTGGACGGTGTTCGTTGCCGCCGTCGCGGCTGAACGCACGATCCGTTTGCAGACGTTGCTGTGGCTGACGTTCTGTCTGTCGCTGGTCTTTGCAGGCTGGACGACCGGCATCAATCGGTCCCGCAGTCGGGCCCGAATGATTCGCGCGATTGAAGCGGCCGGGGGCAGCGTCATCGTGGATCGGCAGCGGAAACGCGCCCCCGAAGTTCAGTTGCCCAAGTGGTCCTTCGCATTGTTTGAGACCAGTTGGGGTCACGTCAGCCAAGCGACGATTCCGGTTGAAGTATTCACGCCGAGCGCCGTGCGATCATGGTGCCTGGACGAAGTCACAGCGATCTATTTGTTGGACGAGAAGAACCAACGGGCGGCCGTTGATGCCGATGCGATCGCCGCGCTGGATCAAAACGGCCAGTTGAATGAGTTTGCAGTCTACGGTGGAACCATCGACCCGCGTGGGCTTCAGTTGCTGACGAGATTTTCCGCCATCGAGTCGCTGGCGTTTGATTGCGATCACTCCCCATTGGATAGCCAGATCACACAGTTCACGAAGCTGGAAAACCTTTCTCTGACCAACCCCATCGTCGATGACGTCTTCATCGAGCGGATCGATGCGTTGCCAAAGCTCTATCATCTCGCCCTGACCGATCCGGTTTTTGCGTCCGCGTTTGCGACTTCGGCGACACCCTCGGTAGAGATCGTCTATGTCTCAGGCGGCAAGATCGAGACGGGCACCCTGTCGGCGCTGGGAAGGTTCCAGGGGGCACTGGCGTTGTCTAGCTGTCGGTTGAGCCTGTCTCGGAATGAGCCCCCGGACATGCCCGAAACGATCGGAATCGGCTTCTATCAGTGCAATCTTAACGATGAGATGTTGATGCAGTTCTCTGCGCTACCCAAGCTCAAGTGGCTGTCGATCCATACGGGAAACGTCACGCGATCTGGGCAAGAAGCATTTCACGCGTTGCAGCCGGACGTGGCGATGGATTTTGTTCGGTAAAAATCTTTCCACCGATCTATTGGTGGCAAAGCTTGTGGTGCGTCAACTTTTTAACTGAGGGTGCCGCGGAAAAGGGGTCAGGTACCAAAAATGCGAAGCACCCTTCGGGCCATTGGGTCGACGTATTCACGCCACCGGCAGATGCGGTTTGGCACATTCCTGTCAGATTCCACCGCTCTTGTTTTGCCACGGTGCCGGTCGATTCGCTATGGTGTACGGATCTTATCCCGCTTTTTGAACGATGTGCACGAGACAACCTGCGAGCCATGATGTTCAGCCGACCCTTGACTCGACGCTTGGAATTGAATTCGGGGCCACGGTCTGCCGGGCGACCAGCCCGACGATCGCTGATCGCGTTGGGGCGACGTTTTTCGATCGCTTGTTTGATGTTAGTGCTCTCGACCGGCGCCGCCGCGATCGCAGACTCAACTACGTCTGATTCGCCCACCGCTCCTGCTCCGACGGTGAATTCAGCGGCCGTCGGTTCCGACCAGACCGATGCCGCGGCGCGGACGATCCCCAACAAACTGGATCAGCTGAAACGCGAAGTCGACGCTCTGCGGGAAGCCTATCAGGGTTGGGGATTGAATCGCAGGATCGAAGTCTTTGAGACGGTGCGGGATGAACCTGCGACAGCGAGCGACCGTTCGATCGACTGGTCGAAGCAGACCCTCACTTACAGTTGCGTCGACGACTTCCTGCGACTGGGCGAGCGGTTTCGGGCGGAACGTCGAGAACCGGCCCTGCAGAAGATGATCTTTGCCTACGATGGTCAAGTCGGACGGATCCGTTCTCTGCACGGTGCCATCAACCGCCCGCTGTCGACCAACATCAACGCCTATGAACGCAACGGCGCGCCGAGGTTACCGCACGGCGTGCTCGTCGAGTATTACTACTCGCGGCATCTCGATTGGCTGCTACTGGACGACTACCAGACCCGATTGTTTCCACCACAAACGGTGATCGGTGAACCCCAAGTCGAAGAGGTCCAGCTTGATGGCCATCCGTGCTGGAAGGTGCGGTGGTACGGCATCAACAACGAAGACTTGGATGTGATGACCGGTTGCGAGGTTTACTTGGCAAAAGATCGCTTCCTGCTGCCGCTCCGTCAGATCTACGAGACTCCGGCCGGCGATCGGTGGCCGGAACGGAAGACGATTCACATCGATACATTTCAAAAGGATTCGGCGACCGGATTGTGGTACCCCGAACAGGTAACGACTGCCAGGCAATGGAGTTCGCAAACGCAATGGAACCGGATTCATTTTGAGCTGGATGATCGATTCGGCGAGGCGGAGGTTTACTCCCACGCACCGGTCGTCGCCCCGCAACACTCTAGACCGCCCACTGCGGTCGTCTCCCAGTTTGCCCCGGCCGCCGTGTTGACCGAACTTTCCGGCCCCAGCGCAAACTCGATGGTGGTCCGCCGCGCCTTCGAACCCAAGACCGCCGGCGGAAGTTCGATCGGGTTGCTGCTGTTTTTTGCCACCCTGGCGATCTGGTTCAAAGCGACGCGTCTGGGTCGCGCGCTGCGGCAGTTCCTCGGTCGACATCCGACGTTCATGGGGCTGAGCGGGATTTCGTTGACGGCCTGCGTCGGCTACGTCAGTTCGTATCCGCCCGGTTGGACGACGTACGGTTTGTCGATGATGTTTGCCGGACTGTTCGGACTCGCCTGGATCACGCTGACCTTCATGCTGATCGGTGAAAAACAGGTTTCTATTCGGACGGCTCTCTTCGCCGCCGCCTGCACCGCACTGTGTTTCGGCGGCTACAGCAAGGGGATCAAGCGAATCCAAGTTCGCCAGCGGATGATCAGTGAAGTCCGCGACTTCGGCGGACGCGTCGAGATGGGGCTGTGGCATCTCGATGAGGAAGGCTTGTACCTTCCCAACCGACTGCGCGAGTTGTTCGGTGAAGCCTGGTCGGGGAGGGCAAATCGAGCCGCGATTTCCTACGAATCCTTCTCCGAAAAGAACATCGACCGTTGGTGTTTGGATGAAGTCAAATGGCTCGGTTTGGCGTCGCGAGAGGAAACGGCTTTCGAAGTCGACGGCGACGCGCTGTCTCGGCTCGGTGCGACCGACACCCTGTGGACGCTGCATGTCGAAGGCGGTTACATGGACGGCGAAGCGCTGACGGCGGCGGCGAAGTTTCCGCGGCTGATCGACCTGCACTATGACTGCCAACACCGCGCGGTTGCCAAAGAAATTGCACTGCTGGGCCAGCTGGAACGCGTCTGGTTGACCAACGCGGTCGTCGATGATGAATTGATCCAGTCCCTCCGCGGCATCAAAAATCTGGATTTCGTGACGCTGATCAAGCCGCGTTTCGGAAACTGCGATCGCCCCCATCACGATTGGAGCATTGACGGGGTGGAGGTGCAGTATGCCACCGTCACGCCGCGAGCCGTCAACACGCTGGGGCAGCTCTCAACGAATTTGACGTTCGTCGATTGCAACGTCCAACTGCCCGCCGCAGCCGAAGTCGCGTTGTCATTGACGACCGGTTTTTCGTTTCGCGACAGCAACCTGGACAACCGATCGTTGTTGCGGCTGACCAAAGCGCCCCGTTTGTTGTCGGTCGGCTTGACCGGCACCGACGTGTCGATCGACGGCATCGAAGCCTTCTCACAGCTTCGCCCCGAAGTCGCCTTGGCGTTGCGATCACCGCGCGAATGATCACCCGTTTCCCAATCGTGTGGCGGTTCAATAGTGTGGCGGTTTTTCATTGAGCGGATCCGCGGTCGGTTCGGTTGCATGCTTGATGCGGTCAACGGTCTGCTCCCACTTGGCGATCCGTTTGTTGACGCGATCCAATAACAACGCTTGCTCGGTCACGACATCGTTGAGCACGTCGTATTGACGCTGCAAGTGGGCCAATTGGATCTCCAGGTGGGTGATTCGTTCGATTTCGTTTTTCATCGGTAGCGGTGTCCCGTGTAAAGGTGACGCGATCAGGAGGTTCGGCGGTCGAAGCCGAGACGGGTTTCGCGTAGAATTCTCAGCCATGTCTTTGCCAGCCAGCCCTTAACCTGTCAATATCCAAGATGGTCTCTCCACTTCATCCTCGACAACGATTGCTCATGGGACCCGGCCCCAGCACGGTGCCGGCGCGTATTTTGCAAGCGATTTCCGCTCCCACACTCGGGCACCTCGATCCCCAATACATCGGGTACATGGATGAGACCTGTGAGATGATTCGACAGGTCTACCGCACCCAAAACTCGCTCACCTTTCCCGTCTCCGGGACCGGAATGGCTGGGATGGAAGCGATTCTGGTCAACTTGTTGGAACCCGGCGACGAAGCGATCGTGATGATCAACGGGGTTTTCGGCGGCCGCATGAAAGACAACATGGAGCGTTGCGGCGCGACCGTTCATGCAGTCGAGATCCCTTGGGGCAAATCGTTCACGCTGGACCAATTCGCCGAAGCCGTTGCGGCCCACCCCAAGGCAAAAATGCTGGGCGTCGTCCACGCCGAAACCTCCACCGGTGCCCTGCAGGACCTCAGCGGCGTCGGCGACTTGTTGCACGACGCCGGAATGCTGTTCGCCGTCGACGCGGTCACCTCGCTGGGCGGCCACGACCTTCGCGTCGACGAGTGGGGCATCGATGCGATTTATTCCGGAACGCAAAAATGCCTCTCCTGCCCACCCGGGTTGTCTCCCGTCTCGTTCTCCGACCGCGCGATCGAGCGGATCGAAGCGCGATCGACCAAGTCCCAATCCTGGTACTTGGACGTTTCGATGTTGAAAAATTATTACACCGGTGGCGGCGGACGGGCGTATCATCACACCGCGCCGATCAACATGGTCTACGCGCTCCGCGAAGCCCTGGCGATCGTTTTGGAAGAAGGCTTGGAAGCACGCATCGCACGCCACCGTGAAATGCACGAACTGCTCCGTGATGGGCTGCAAAAACTGGGGCTGTGTTACATCCCGGATCATTCGCTCTGCACACTCAATTGCGTCACGGTCCCCGAGGGCGTCGACGAAGCCGCCATCCGCCGACGCCTGCTCGATGAGTTTGACATCGAAATCGGCGGCGGCCTGGGGGTGTTCGCCGGTAAAGCATGGCGAATCGGACTGATGGGCGAATCCGCCACCAAAAAGAATGTGCTGACCTTGCTCGCCGCGTTGCAAGCCTGTCTTTAGCCCAATACCACAAAGTTGAGCGTCGTTTCCTCGGGTTGTGGCCCGTAGGCTCGCGACGGACGACTGATCATCGTTTGACATCAGCCGGTTCGCGCCAGCGTCCGGGCCCTGTCATTGATGTTAACCTAGCCAACAAATCAAACAGTTCCGACGATTCCCCACGCTCCCTTCCCAACGGTTTGATTGCCATGCCATCGGTCGATCTGCAAACGCTTCGCGACCTGCTGCCGCCCGGTCGGCTCAGCGACGACGCTGCGTCGCAGGCGGCGTTTGAATCGGACGGGCTGACCGCGTTTCGCTGTCGGCCACTGGCGGTGGTGATCCCGCAAAACGAAACCGAAGTCGTCCAGACGGTGCGTTGGTGCGATCAGCACGCGGTGCCCTTCGTCGCACGTGGCAGCGGCACCAGTCTCTCCGGCGGGTCGATGCCCGTCGCCGGCGGCATCGTGATTTCGCTCAATCGGTTGCGACAGATCATCAAGGTCGATCCCGACAATCGGATCGCGGTCGTGCAGCCCGGTGTCATCAATCTGCACGTTTCGGCGGCCGCGGCGCGACACGGCTTGTACTACGCTCCGGATCCGTCCAGCCAAAAAATTTGCACGATCGGCGGCAACATCGCGTTCAATTCCGGCGGCGCCCACTGTCTGAAATATGGCATGACATCCAACCACGTGATCGGGATTCGTGCGGTCACGGCCAGCGGGGAGATCGTCACGTTCGGCGGCGAGTCCCTGGAATCGATCGGACCGGATTTCACGGGGCTGTTCTGCGGCAGCGAAGGATTGTTCGGGGTCGCGCTGGAAATCACACTGCGTCTGCTGCCCAAACCGGAGTGTTTTCACACGGTGTTGGTCGGTTACCGATCCCTGCGTGCGGCCGGCGACGCGGTCTCGGCGGTCATCGATTCGGGGCTGTTGCCCGGGGCGATGGAAATCATGGAAGCGCTCGCGATCGAAGCGGCCGAAGCCGCTACGCAGTGCGGTTACCCCAAGGGTGCCGCCGCCGTGTTGATCGTCGAATTGGAAGGACCACGCGAAAAGATCGAAGCCGAAAAGAAGCAACTCGAATCGATCATCGCCGCGACCGACGCCTTCGAAACGGTTGTCGCCGCCGACGATCAGCAGCGCGACGGGATTTGGGCCGGTCGCAAAAGCGCCTTCTCAGCGGTCGGAAAACTGAGCCCCGATTTTCTGGTCCAAGACGGCGTCGTTCCGCGCAAGCGTTTAGGCGAAGCTTTGGAAGCGATCGAAGGCTTTTCCAAAGACTCGGGGCTGCGTGTGGCCAATGTCTTTCACGCCGGTGACGGCAATTTGCATCCGCTGATTTTGTTCGATGATTCGGTCGACGGTGAATTGGAACGCGCCGAAGCACTGGCCGGAAAAATCCTCGACCTGTGTGTCCAGATGGGCGGGTCGATCACCGGCGAACACGGTGTGGGGATGGAAAAACGCGAGTTTCTTCCCAAAATGTACGACGAACCCACGATGGAATTGATGCACCGCTTGAGAGCCGCGTTTGATCCCCAGACGATCGCCAACCCCGGGAAAATGTTCCCCGGCGCCGAAGCCCCCGCGCTGTCGAGCCACGGATTGCACCCGCTGGAAAAGGCCGGGGTGATCAGCCGTGAGTGAATTCGTCGAGGTCGAAACGATCGCAGCCTTGCAAGAGTTGGTCCGCCACAGCGAATCGATTCTGGTCGTCGGCAATCGCACCAAGCCGGCGCTTTCATCGGTCACTGCGCCGACCCAACTGGTCAGCACACGCTCGCTCTCGGGGATCATCGAATACGAACCCTCGGAGTATACGTTCACCGCGCTGGCGGGAACGAGGCTCGCCGAAATCAAGGCGGCCCTGGCGGCGAAAAACCAGTACCTGCCGTTCGATCCCTTTCTGACCGAAGCCGATGCGACGGCTGATGACAACGCGGCGGCTGGGGCAGGCGCGACGATCGCCGGCACGCTGGCCGCCGGGATCAGTGGTCCCGGTCGGCATCGCTACGGCGGCGTACGTGATTTTGTCTTGGGCGCCCAATTCGTCGCCGGCGATGGAAACCTGATCCAGTCCGGTGGGAAAGTCGTCAAGAACGCCGCCGGATTCGACATCCCGAAACTGCTGGTCGGCAGCTGCGGCCGCTTGGGCGCGATCACCGCATTGACCTTCAAAGTCTTCCCGCGGCCGTGTGAATTCCACACCTATCGGTTGCAATCCGCCGACCACGAAGATGCCTCGCGGCTGATCGCAGCGCTGGCGCGAGGCCGATGGGAACTGGACGCGATCGATTACCGATCCGAGTCCCGTTCGATCTGGATCCGCATCGGCGCTGCCAAAGCCGTCTGTGATGCGATCGCGACAGACATCAGTCGCTCTCTCCAAACGCACACCGTCGAACCGATGACCGATGAACAAGCCGTCCAGTCGTGGGCACCACTGATGCAGCTTCGCTTTGGCGGGTCAAATCGACGCTCCATCGTCAAGATTCCGATGGTGCTGCAACAGATGCAGCGACTGGCAACGTGGTGCGACGACCGCAGCGACAAAGTCTCCTTGCACGCCAGCGTTGCCGGCAGCATCGGCTGGCTGGCCGTCGCCGACGACATGCTCGCAGACGTCGATACGTTCCTGGTGGACGCGTCGATGACCGGCTTGGTCATCCGCAGCGATCAGGATTCAACCGGTCGCTGGATGCGGGGCACACGACGCTCCGCCCCGATTGACCAAAAAATCAAAGAAGCGATGGACCCGCCGGGACGTTTCCCCAACCTGGGAGGTGAATGATGCGACACGAGATCGAAACGTCCCGGCACGGTCCGATGGGCCAGACGATGGCCGACGCGGTGAGCACCTGTGTGCACTGTGGTTTTTGTTTGTCGGCCTGCCCGACGTATCAAGAGCTGGGGCGCGAGACAGATTCCCCCCGCGGCCGGATCATTTTGATGAAGGAGGTGCTCGAGGGCACGTTGCCGATCGAGACCGCGGCTCCGCACATCGACGCTTGCCTGGGTTGCCTGGCGTGTGTCCCGGCCTGCCCTTCGGAAGTGCCCTACGGTGATTTGATCAGCCCGTTTCGAGCCATCCATGAATCCAAACGTCGGCGCACGCTCGCTGATCGTTTCAAACGCACGCTTGCCCAGTGGACGCTTCCCTATCCGAGACGGTTCCGCTTGGCAGCCCTCTCCGGGCGATGGGTGAAACCGCTCGCGCGATGGATGCCCGGCCCGATTCGAGTGATGCTGGAACTGCTGCCCGAATCGCTTCCCAAGGCGGCGCCGCTGCGTGAAGTCTACCCGGCGATCGGCCAGCAACGTGGACGCGTCGCGTTGTTGGCCGGATGCGCCCAAACGGTGTTGGATCCCGACATCAACACGGCGACCATCGAAGTGCTCAACCGAAACGGGATCGAAGTGATCGTCCCGCAGTCGCAAGGGTGCTGCGGAGCGCTGTCGTGGCACGTCGGGAATCTGCAGCAAGCACAAACATTCGCCAAGCAGAATCTGGACGCCTTTCCCAGCGACATCGATGCGATCGTGACCAACGCCGCCGGTTGCGGCAGCGGGCTGCACGAGTACGGATTGATCCTCAAGGGCACGCCCGATGAAGCCCGTGCGGTGGAATTTACCAAACAGGTATGTGACGTCTCGGTGTACCTGACCGGGCTTGGCGAGCTGGCACCGTTTCCAGCGTCTGCGGCACAGCAGACGGTCGCGTATCACGACGCCTGTCACTTGGCCAATGCCCAAGGGGTTCGGTCGCAGCCGAGACGTCTATTGGAACGGGTGCCTGGGTTGACGTTGGTGGAGATCGCCGACGGACACCTGTGTTGCGGTTCGGCCGGAACCTACAACATCGACCAGCCCGAAGTCGCCGATTCGCTCGGTCGCCAAAAAGCGGACAACGTGGTGGCGACCGAAGCGGACGTGGTGGCGATGGGCAACATCGGTTGCTTGACGCAGATCGCCAACCACCTGCGCCGCCGCGGGTCACCGATCCGGCCCCGACACACGATGCAAGTCCTCCGCGACGCCTACCGGGCCTCGTCCCCTGGGTAAAAACATTCCGCCCCGAATCATCCCCTCGTGACAAGGCTCCGCCTGGTCACGCACGGCACCGGAGGCTCCCGCCTCTCCACCCCCGCCACCTCGACGTTGGCGTGAACCGGCTGAATTCATCGGCACTCCCGCCATTTAGCAACGCACGGAAAATACGTGGGATAGGCTTCCAGGCTCGTCGATGCTGAACTGACAGGCTGGAAGCCTATTTACACATCAAGAGAGCCGACGGTCGCCACGAATCCTTGTCGGCAGCCCCACAACCGCTATGCCCAGTCGTCGGCCGGCTCGAAGTCATCTCCGTCGTCATCCTGCAGCCCGTCGTTCTCCAAGGCTTCTTCTTCAAGAGCGAGGTTGAGGGCACGGAGGCGTGCGGCGACGTCTCCCACGGGCTCCTCGGGAGTGGATTCGCCGGCCGGATTTGCCCCGGGCTCGAGCCCCTTGAGGACCTCGGAGAGCTTGGCGTCCAGTTCGTCCAGCTTGCCTAGCACGTCGTCCTGGCGTCTTTCAAGTTCCCCCAGCAATCCACCCGGTTGCGACTCAGCGGGTTCGTCGTCGAAGTGATGTGGGGGGACGGCCATCGGCAAGAACTTTCGATGCGGGGACGAGGGGTCTAGCAAAGCGAGCGAACGAAGCGGTCGCACCGTTGCCATCGGACGAAACGGGGAGGGATCGTTCGTGCCGCTCCAAACAAACCAGTCAGCTCAACTGGGCAAAGATTGCCGGTTATCGGGGCTCTGCCGGATTTCCGGCCGGTTGCCAGGGCGGCGGGAACGGCGGTGTTGAGTTGTGCGTTCCTGTCGCGCCCGACGGCGAAACACAGGGGCGGCGGGGGGAAATGCCAGAAACCGTGGGAAATCTGTTCGATCCGAAAAGGATGGCCGTTGCGGGAGTGGTATGCCGATCGTTACACTCCCGCGTCTCTCAATCGGCCCCTGCGCGAAATCCACCCAAGTGTGGCTGACGGCACACTCTGGGGGGCCGATCTGGGTTTGGTAGCGATTCCAAGTCAAAATCAGAGGTTCTAACGATGCAGATGGAGAAACAATGGTTAAGTTGATGGTCCGTGACAGCGAAACAATCCAAGAGGCAGTCCGAAGATTCCGAAAATTGGTCGAACGCAGCGGAATCAAAAAAGAAATGCGTCGCCGCGAGCATTACCAAAAACCCAGCGAGATTCGTCGCCGCCAGAAGATCCAGGCGGAGCGACGCAACAAGCGAGCCCGGATGCTCGGCCGCTAATTGCGACCGAGGAAAACGTTGCCCGTTTTGGCGGAATTCTGTCACCGCCCGGCAATTCCTGGTCGATCCTATCCACCAAACCCCGGGCGTCTGAAACGCCCAAGGTCGATGCGACTCCACCGCGCCACAGCCGCGTCCCCTGCTGGCCCGTGGCGACAATCGCATCCCTGCAAGGGCGTTTAGCTCAGTTGGCTAGAGCACCTCGTTTACACCGAGGGGGTCGGGGGTTCGAGTCCCTCAACGCCCATTCCTAAGTCGTGATCCAGCAACGACTTATGGCTTCAGCTTTACGGGCCCCTACGGCCGAAAATCATGGGTCCCTACGTGGGGCCCTAAAATGTAATTTTTCATCGGCGCGTTTTGGAAAATGCGTGGCCGATAACTGCCGCGGCGCGATGAAAAGCGAGTATCGTGCGGTAACTGCGCCGTGCCATAGGCTCGTAGGGCAATCAAGCATCAATCCGATGTGGCAGCCAACACAAATGTGGACATTTCGCGGTTTGTGGTCGGTGGAGAAGTGGGCTGGACCAAACGCCGATGCCAAAGTGATCACGGCGAGGTCGAAAAAACGTTTCAACACTCGATCAGCGTCCGCTTGGCACGCTGGACTTGGTTCACCGGGACTACGCGGCTAGCGGGCTGTCGATTTAG
>NZ_JANZKV010000129.1 GCF_025060895.1 Stieleria sedimenti
CGGATAGATCGCATTTCGTTATGCCACAAACCCAAGGAAAATCCTCTCGCATGAAATTCATCACCTTCATTCTCTCGCTCCTCATGATTACAGGCTGTGGCGACTCGGCCACAACCAGTAACACCGACGCAGCGAAATCAAACGATTCAACACCACAGGCATCCACTGAAGAAGTTTCCCCGGTTAGTTCGGGCGTGCAATTGCCCGCAAAGTCCGCAGAAGATTTGGTTGCCGCCTATAAGACTGCGTTTGAGGCTGGCGATATTCCCGCAATCAAGGAAATGGTCCACTGGGGAGAAGAACCGTTCAACGAATCGACCATGACGATCATGTTTAACGCGCGAATTGCTGCGAAGAAAACCGGAACCATTCCTATGATTGAGGTCCGCGACGCTCCAGAAGGCAGATTCGACGCGGCTCAATTCACACTGAAACCATCTAAGATGGTCTGGGGGAGTTATTCCTATGACGGCGGCGGCGGAGACCTTCGGATGCCCATCGGAGAATTGGACGGAAGCTTTTATTTCTGTGTCCCTAAACGCAAGTAGTGAATTGTTTGCCAACCGTGCGCAGTGGCATAACAAAGCCGTGAACCGGAGCACTCATTCACGCGGCAACTGAAGTCAAAGCCTTCCGTTCGTGCCCGGTTACGGCTACCGTTCACGCTACTAAATCGTACTCGTACTCAGGCGTCAGCCGGTACTCCTACTCGTACTCGACTGGAAGGCAAGCAAACCAATGCCGGTCGCCCACGCTGCTGAACGTTGTGACTGAACTCGGCCCACCTGATGTCATCGGACCTCCGTTTTCCAAGATTCGCATTTGATGTCACGGTTCGATAGATGCGCGGTCGACCAAGACAAACCGACGCCTGTCGATTCGAGTAAGAATACGAGTACCGCGATGCTGAGTACGAGTACGATTCAAGACAAGCCGACGCCTGGAGTGCCAACCGCTGATTGGGATCCCGAATTTCCCTTCGCGATTCCGATCGAGTACATTGGCCGCGAGCGACGATGGCTCAAGCTGTCGTCGCGGCCGACCGCGCGAACCGAGTGGTGCACCGCAGCCGGCGAGGTGAGTTTGTTATTGAGATCAGGTCCATCGCGCCGACGCGGTGACCACCGCCGTTCACGCTGCTAACCGACGCCTGACGAAAGCGCCCACTTCTTCTTTTGCGTCTTCTCGCGTTCTTTTGTGGCAATTGATTGGCTGTCGTTGGATCGTGACCCGGAGGACGCCCACCGGATTTCATCGAACCTCTGTTTCCTGAGATTCGCATTTGATGTCACGGTTCGATAGGTGCGCGGTCGACTCGGC
>NZ_JANZKV010000130.1 GCF_025060895.1 Stieleria sedimenti
GAGTTTGTTTTTGAGTTCTGGTCCATCGCGCCGACGCGGTGACCACCGCTGTTATCCGACTGAAACTACGCCAATGCAAAACCGATTCGCCGACGACCTTGTTCGCACGTTGTCCAAGACAGGAGGCTTCGTACTAGCGTCGCCGGAATCGCTTGATTGGGCCTGCTCTCTTGACGACGAAGACCAAGTCGCGTTGTACTGCCTGCTCCGCGATGACTCGCAACGCATGGAGGACGAATGGCGATTCGACTTCATTGATCTTGTCGAGATTGACGACGACCTATTACCTGATCCTTTGTAATGCCCGTGGCCAACTGGTTGCGCGGTCAGCACTCGCTCGGTCCTTCTCTGTTCCGCTATACTACGATGTCCGCGTCGATCGAACTGGTCGATTGTCCAACGCTTCACCGAAACCGGCGGATAACCAGAAAATTGCACTGGAGCGGCGGTGGTAAAGCGTTTGGAAGTGGATGGTCTTTCCCCGCCGCCCAGTGAATTTCAACGTTCGCGCTGCTAGCCAACGCTGGAAGAAAACGGCCCACCTCTTTGTCGAATTGCTTCGCGACGTCGATCGTTCCCTGATTCATCCACGGTTTGATTGGTGCGCTCGAAAGAGCGCCCTTTTGATTTCATCGTTTGATTGGTGCGTGGTCGACTCGACCGAAGAAGGCAAACCGACGCCTGTCGATCCCAACTGTCGATCGTGACATTGCTAAGTCCGACGATTGGATTCGGGGTTGCCGACAGAGCGATGTGTCTTAGGCCCGGAGGGCCGGTAGAGTGTCTGCCGGTGGCGTCAGCCACCGGGGGTGGATTCAAAGGAAATCTCAAGGCCCAGAGGGCCGACACAATGCCCGGGCTTCGAGTGGACCGGGAGCACCCTTGTGCCGGCCTTCCAGGCCTCAGCAAATTTGTGTCTTTGAATACCGGTGGCTGACACCACCGGCAAGTATTGTGCCAGCCCTCCAGGCTTCATCCCGACTCCACAAAGAAATCGGTACACCAAGGAGAGTGAAATTTCCCTCGGCGATTCCGATCGAGTACATTGGCAGTCCGCGACGATGGTTCCAAACCGGCGTGCCGACCGACGCCACGAACCCGGCGATGCACCCCAGCACGCTCGTTGTTGCGAGATACGAACTTTTTCCCATTGCGATCATCACACCCACGCCAACTCAATCGTAGAGCTCCGCGTGCGAGGTGATCGCCAACGTTCACGCTGCTAACCGACGCCTGACGAAAGCGCCCACTTCTTCTTTTGCGTCTTCTCGCGTTCTTTTGTGGCAATTGATTGGCTGTCGTTGGATCGTGACCCGGAGGACGCCCACCGGATTTCATCGAACCTCTGTTTCCTGAGATTCGCATTTGATGTCACGGTTCGATAGGTGCGCGGTCGACTCGGCCGACGAAGACAAACCGTCGCCTGTCGATTGCAACGCTGACAACCAACGCCTGAAGTGCCGACCGTAGATTGGGACACTCGATTTCCCACGGCGATTCCGATCGAGTACATTGGCCGTCAACGACGATGGCGCG
>NZ_JANZKV010000131.1 GCF_025060895.1 Stieleria sedimenti
GGTATTGGGCTTTAGCCGTCCACGGTCGCTGCTTCGCAGCGACCGGGAATCGCCTGAAGGCTATACACCAACGGTGCCTGACATCTCTCCCGCTCGCTACCGAGGGACCGCGTGCTCTCGCACCACTTCCCGCAGTAGCCGTTCGTAGCGATCGACCATGGTGTCCCAATCGAACTGATCAACGATTCCCATTCCCGCCCTTCCGAGTGCTTCACGCCGGCGGATGTCAGTGATGAGCGTCTCGATCCCGCCGCGCAGTCCTTCGACGGACGATTCCACCAACCAGCCGTCACGGTCGTGGTCGATGATGACTCGCGGACCGCTTTCGCAATCGACACTCAACGAAGGAACGCCCAGCGACATCGCTTCGAGCAGAGCCGACGGGAATCCTTCGTACCGGCTGGGCAAACAAAACAGCGTTGCCTGGGAGAGCGGTTCGGCGAGCGGACGCACCCAGCCGGGCAATTCGAAGCGATCGTTGATTCCCAGTGAACTGGCCTGGGCCAGTAACGCGTCACGTTGTGTTCCTTCGCCGTAGATCATCAACCGCCATTGGGGATCATCAGACGTGGCCTGGGCAAACGCGACCAACAGGCGGTCAAATCCCTTTTCCGGTTCCAGTCTGCCGACCCCGGCAATCCGTTTTCGCGCACAGGCCTGCTCGCGGTTAGAGGTCACCGAAGGCCGGTCGACCGCGGAAGGAATCACGGCAACCGATCGAGAAAACGGACGCAGGTAGCTTGCCGAGGTCTCAGTCAACGCAACGACGGTTGCCGCTTGACGGTATTGGTGTCGACGAACCGCATTCCAAAACGGTCCGAGTGATTGACGTGCCGGATCGCTGCGTTCGCAAACCACCACCGGTGGTCCCGACGGATCGGTTGCCATCAAGACGTCGAGATTGGTGCGGTCACAAAACGACAACACGACGTCGGGGCGAAGTCGTTCCATGGCGTCGGCGATGGCGCGATGCCGCGTGCGAACCTGACGGAACTTTGCAAACAATCCCTTGGCGTCGGCAGACAGAGCGATCGGCACGCGTTGCACGCTCGGTGCGATCACGTGACGATCAGATCTTCCATCGTCAAACGTGATCAAGCTGACCCGATGCCCGCGTTCGGTCAAACGCGACGCCAGGCCTGCCATCACCCGTTCGGCACCACCGCCATTGAGCGAGTGGATACAACAGGCGATCGACAGGCCTACCCGGTTCGCGTCATCGGCCGCCCTCTCTTCGGCCAACATGTCTAAAGATCGACTTGTCCGCGTGGTGCCGGCAAGATCTCTTGAGCGGTTTCCGGTTGTGGGTCCGGCGGCGGCGTAGTCTCTGCCGCCCCGGTCGGTTCGACCACCTCGTCTGCGACCGGCGTGTCTCCTTCCAGTTCGATCCACATTCCCAGCAGTTGCAAGGTGCGTTGGAATCCGTTGATTCGAGTCATCACTACCAGGTCGGGATTCTTCGTCACGCCCTGAAAGCGAGAATACAATTCGTTCATCGAAGCGGAGAGCTGACCGGATTCGGTCGCGGCGATGATGCGTTCGGGTTGCAGATACTCCAACCACACGTCGCCGTCATCGGGACGCGCCGCCAGGGTGCGGTAAAGCGTTTCGGCAGCCTGACGCAATGCGGGTAGCGAAAATTCGATCGGTGACGTCAGATCAGGGATGCCACCTCCGCTGCCCGGTCGATAACTGCCAGACGAACCGTATTCGGGCACGGGCGAACGGTAGTCTGGCACGGACGAGCGGGGCTCGCTGTCACCGCGTCGATACGGTGATCGATAGCCAGAGTCATAGCGAGAATCGTATCGTGAATCATAGCGGGGGCGATACGATTCGTAACGACCGTCATAACCGGCAGAGGGCGGCGGAACGATCGAGCCGGGGCCGATGTTGAGCGAGAAGAACGGGGTCTGCACGCGGACACGACTCGGCGGCCCGACGAGAACCGGGGCCGGCGGCCAAGCACCCCAAGCGTCTCCGTAGTAGGGCGTGGGCAAAATCGGCGGACCGACCAACACCGGTCCGCGAGCGCGAAAGCCACGAAAGAACTGTGCGTTTACCTCGTCGCTGGCCACCAGAACGGACAACAGCCCAGCGACCGCGACTCCGGTCGGAAGCATGCGGCGGAGGGTAGGGCGAATCGCAGTCGAAGTTCGTTGAACGATACCAGTCATCTCGGTGATCCCAGTCGAGGAAACGGTCTCATCGACGTTGATTCATTCGTTGCACTCGCAACCCATCATCGCCGATCTACTCAGTCTACCTCCGAAATTGTGCCCCAAAACCCTCATTTGGCCTGTCGAAAGCTGTTAATATGTCGTTCGGACGTCTATCGGCGTCCGTCCTCCCCCTGCCAATCATTCCCTCCCGAGACCGACAAGGCTTGTTTGCCATGAGCAATCCGAATCCCCACCCGAAGACAACTCACGCCGGTACACGCCGCAGCTTTTTGAAAAAAACGGGGTCGGCCGTCGCCGGCGGCAGTTTTTTGGCGGGCAGCAGTTTTCTGATCACCGGCACCAAAGCCAGCGGCGCAATCGAAGGGGCCAACGACCGCGTCCGGATTGCCGTCGCAGGCCTCAATGGCCGCGGCCAAGCTCACATCGGTGGTTGGTTGGGCGCGCCCAACGTCGAACTGGCCTACGTCGCCGATCCGTGGGAAAAGGCGCTCGCCAAAGGGATCAGCGGTGTCCAGAAACGCGTCAAGGGCAAGATGACGACCCAGGGAATCGACGACATTCGGCGGGCATTGGATGACCCGACCGTCGATGCGATTTCGATTGCCACCCCCAACCATTGGCACTCGCTGATGACGATCTGGGGTGCCCAAGCCGGCAAACACGTGTACGTCGAAAAACCGATGAGCCACGATATCGCCGAAGGTCGGGTCGCCGTCGAAGCCCAGAAAAAATATGGCGTCGTGATCCAGCACGGCACCCAACGACGAAGCAACGCCGGCGTCGCGGGGCTGCACGAAGCGTTGAAGTCCGGCAAGCTGCCGCGGTTGAAAATCGCCTACGGCTACTGCTGCAAACCGCGCAGCGGCATCGGTCACGAGCCGATCAGCACTCCGCCGGCGGAACTGAATTGGGAACACTGGAAAGGCCCCGCGGTGATCGACCACTATCACGCCAACTATGTCCCCTACGACTGGCACTGGTTCTGGGAAACCGGCAACGGAGACTTGAACAACCAGGGCACGCACCAACTGGACGTCGCGCGTTGGGCGATCGATGACGACCAGACCCACCCCACGCGAACAATGGCGATCGGAAGCCGTTTTCAGTGGGATGATCAGGGTCAAACCCCGAACACGATGTTCGCTATGGCCGAGTACCCGAACGGTCAAATGGTGTTCTTCAATGTCCGAAACGTCAACTACAAAGGCTACAAGCATCAGGTCTTCAATGAGTACTATCTGGAAGACGGCAGCGTGATCACCGGCGAAGGAAATTACCAGATCCTGCGTCCGGGCGCCTCCAAGGCCGAACCGTTGAAGCTCGAACCTGGCGACGTCACTCCGGGTGGAAATTGGAATGCCTTCATCGCCGCCGTCCGCGCCGGCAACCCGTCGATGGCGAACGGCAACGTGATGGATGCCCACTACGGATGCGTGCTCGGACACATCATGAACAACTCCTACCGCTTGGGAACGGAGGTCCCGTTCAGCGAAACGGCCAGTGATTTTGGCGGCAATCAAGACGCGATCGAACACTTCGGCCGCTTGCACACGGTGATGTCCGACGGCGTTGGGATTTCCGGCAGCGACGCGAACTACCAGCTCGGACCGATGCTGAGCTTTAACGCCCAGACCGAACGCTTCGAAGGCGACCGGGCCGACGAAGCCAACGCGTTGGTCAAGGACGCCAACAACCCGGGCTACGAAATCCCCTCCGTCGACGCGGTGTAATCCTGCGTTCGGTTGGCGACGGCGTAGGGCATGCTGTGCATGCCATCTGTCACGCACAGCGTGACCTACAGGTGTCACGCACAGCGTGACCTACAGGTGTCACGCACAGCGTGACCTACCGCACTGTCACGCACAGCGTGACCTACCGCGCCTCACGTCCCGCGGCGGTTTCCGAACCAGCGGATTTGCATGCGATCGCAATATCGGTAGCCGGCCGATTCAGCCAGCGGGCGGAGCCAACGCTCGGCGGCGTCCATCTGGGCGTTCGTCACGCCTTGCGGCATGATGAAGACGTCATCGTTGTCGACATCCAACGCACGGGAAACGTCTTGAACCTCGTCGAATTGCGCCTCGTCGCCGACGACGAATTTCAGTTGAAAGCCGATCGCGGCGTCGATCAAGTTCCGCATCGTGTCCAGTGGCATGCGGCGCTGCTCGTGCAGCTGACTCCAGCGCGGATGTTGCTGCGGGTCGGGCGTGCTGTCGGCCAGTTTGGGGCTGAGCGAAAGCAGGTCACAGGGGATCGGTTTGTCGATCGTCCCGGCGGTTTCGATCGTCAAGTGAAACCCGGCCTCCATCAGCGAGTGGGACAATTCCGTCGCCGCGGCGGGCAACAGGGGCTCGCCGCCGGTCAGCACGACGTGCTCGGCACCGCTTTGCCGAGCGGCATCGACCAGCGATTCGATCGTCTGGCGGTCGCCCGACGGGTCCCAGGACGCGTAGGGGGTGTCACAAAACCAGCATCGCAGATTGCAGCCGCTGGTGCGGATGAAAAAGCTCTCCGTCCCGGTCAGTCGGCCTTCGCCTTGCCGGCTGAAGAAGGTTTCACTGACCAGCAATTGGACGTGACCCGGTCCCCTGGTGGATTCGGCCGGTGCGTGCGAAAATTGAAATTTACCCAAGGGAGAAAACAGCGTTGAGTGATTCAGAGAACTTTAGCGACATCCTGGAAGTGTTCGACAATCCCAACACGTCGCGCAACTTTACCATCGTGCATCATTGCCCCGAGTTCACTTCGGTGTGCCCCAAGACCGGTCAGCCGGACTACGGGAAGATCATTTTCACCTACGTTCCAGACAAATGGTGTGTGGAACTGAAGAGCTTGAAAATGTATCTACAGCGATTTCGGAACGAAGGCATGTTCTACGAGGCCGTGACGAACCGCATCATGGATGACTTCCTCGCCGTTGTACAGCCAAAAAGTGCGACGGTGGAGAGCCAGTGGACGCCCCGCGGGGGCCTCCACAGCAACATCATTGTCCAGTATCCCATGCCCCAGGCCTAGGATCGTGCCGACGCATGAGCATGATCCGACGCCGGCCCTCGGCCAATGCCACTTAGTTTGACGCCAAACGCGGTGTTTTGTTAGCGGTAGGGCGCGAGTCCTCCGGTCTTTCACGCCGAAACCGGACCGCTCGCACCGTTCCGTTAACACCTTCAGACCCAAAGTAAGTGGCATTGGGCGCTGGCCCCTCGACTATTTCCTTCCAACCCCAGCTTGCAATTCGATGACTGACAGAATCCCCGTCCTTTTGAGTGGTTTTGCGGACGAAGCCGCCAACGAAAAACTTGCCGTCCAGCAATATTCGGCGTTCGCCGCGTTGGGGTTGCGATACTACTCCATTCGGTTCGTCGACGCCGGCGAAGGCATCAAGAACGTGATGTTGTTGGGCGATGCCGAGATCAATCATCTGGTCAAGATGCAGTCCGATTACGGACTGAAGGTCAGCAGCATTGGCTCTCCGATCGGCAAGGTCAAACTGTTGGACGTTGACGACGGGACCGCCAACAAATTCATCCCGTTCGAAAAATACCTGGCCGAAGACGTCCAAACGGCCTGCGATCGCGCTGAAGCCTTCGGTGCCAAACTGATCCGCGGGTTTGCGTTCTATCACCCCAAAGGCACTGCGCCAGAGGATCATCTCGATCAAGTTGCCGATCAATTGGGGCAAATCGCCGAAGCCTGCGACAAACGCGGGCTGACGTTCGGATTGGAAGTCGAAGCCAACTTGGTCGGGCAAACCGGGACGCTGCTGCAAGCCATCGCGGCGAAAGTCAACCATCCCGCGATGCTGACAATCTTTGACGGTGCCAACATCGTCACGCAGGGTTTCACCGCCGATGAGACCTTCGCCCAGTACGTGGCGATGAAGGACAGCATGGGGTGGATGCACATCAAAGACTATCACGATCCTTCGCCCACCGGCCGCATCGACCACGTGGACGAGGCCAGCTTGGACAACTTCGTGCCCGCCGACCGTGGCGATTGTGGTCACGAAGCGATCTTACGCGACTTCAAAGAATTTTTGCCCGAGCTGCACCAGCGGGCGACCCGGCGCGGCGCCGACGGCGTGTTCCTGGATCTGGAACCGCACGTTAAAGGCGGCGGTCAGTTCGGCGGATTCAGCGGCCCTGACGGGTTCGGCGTCGCTTTGCGTGGCCTCTGCCGGGTGCTCGATTACGTCGAGATCCCGTACGAGCTGCGCGGGTTTGCTGACATCAAGGGGTGATCGCGGACGACAGCAGCTCAATCGGGTTGGTGAATCGGATTCCAGTCGCGGGCGGGTGCGGCATGCGGCAACGTCGCCACCCGCGGTACGGCGCTGCGCGATTTTGACGGGGGCGATCGCATGCCGGTTCCGAGGTACGGGTTGGAGCGGATCGGCGGTGCCAGGACCTCCGGCGCCTCCATCGCCTCCGGCGTCGGTGCCTCGACCTCCGGCGTGTCCGCCGGACGCGGCGATCCCAGCTGGACCGAAGGCAGTTGCACTGGCAACTCCGCCTCCGGCCGTTCCGTTTCTGGCGCCACCAGATCGCGTGTGTTGGAATCGTCCAATCCCAGGTCGTCGCTGCCCCGAAAATAGGCCGACGGAGGTAGCTGTTGTTCGATCGCTTGATCGTTCAACAGATCGGGTTCACCGCCGAGAGGATCAGCGCCAAACAAATCATCGGCGTCCGCGGGATCGGAGTCGGCCGAGGCGAACGGACGCTGGTTCGGACTCGAATAGTGGTCCGGACCGGAAAAATCAAGCAGTGGTTCTTGCACCTTCGGCGCGTTGACGGTGGCCGGCAGCGATTGATCACTCGCCGAGGCGGCCTCGCGCGGCTCGACGACATGCGGCTCAGACGTTTTTAACTGTTCGTCATCGCTCGGCACGTCCTGTTCAACGATCCAGTCCTGGGGCAGCTTCATCGCCCCATCGGACTCCGCCGACGGCGCGCTTGGGCCAGCCGGGACGGTACCGGCGGCCGCGTTTTCGGTGCCGGTCCATTCGTGTGAGTCCAGGGCGGTATCGCAGCCTGCTTCGTCGCACGATGTCGAGGAATGGCTGTCCATCCGTTGGTGAGTTGGGTGTGGCGTTGGGCCGGGATTGCCGAACGGCAAAACAGACGCGTCGCAGCCCTCGTTGTCGCAGGGCGCGACGCCGCTTGGGTAGACGACGGGACCCGAAACGGCCGGCAGACTCGGCAGACCGGTCAGCAGATGGGGTAGCCCGCTGTGAACTTGGGACAGCCCGGTGCCCGGCGGATAGATCTGGCCGCAGCCGTCGCGACAAATGGCAGGACCGAATTGATCCGGATAGCCATGCGGCGGCAGATCGGCTCCGGGCCGAAATCCGCTGTCGCGACAGACGTGGTATCCATCGCCCCAGCCGACGCCCAGTAGTCGTCCTAACCGCTGCATCGTTGCGGGATGATCGGCGTGGGCGTCGGGCAGCGCGTGGTTGGCCGCGGTCACACTTAGCGCGGCCAGCGTCAGAGCAGCGACGGTTGCCAGGCGCTTTCGCCTCGTCGCTCGACGCGGACGGGGCGGATCGAGAGGCGTGGGTCGCTGTTGATTTGTTTTGCCTGGCATGAGCCGACTCGTCATCCGTGACAGGGTCGCGAAGTGAAAATCGGGCGACGAAGCTACGCCGATCCCGTTTTCGGAAATGCAGTTCACAGGATGATTAATCGGCAAATTCCTCCCGATTCCTGGTCGTCGAGCGAGCGGGAGCGGCCAAATTGCGGTGGACCGGATCCGTCTGACTCGGTTGTCGGGACTGCGTTGAGTTTTCCGGCGACAAAGTTTCCGATGGCCCTTATCCCTCACGCGGAATTGTGCCCGTTTCGGCGCGGTGCAGCCCAACGCGAGCTAGCGTTGGAAAGCTCGTCCCCCAAACCAAACCTCCGTACGCTTGTCGCACCTTCCGCGAACCGGAAACTCACCTATGTCACAACGCAGCCGATTTCTGATCGATCCCCCGGTCCAATGGTCCATTATCCGCCGCATGTCGATGCATTGGTCGCTGACCATTTTGGCGTTGCTGGCGATTGGGATTGGCGTGCAAATGATCTACGCGCCGGGCAACCAGACGTTCTGGCAAGCGATCGCGCGGTCTTTCGGCGCCCAAGCACCGTTGTTGTGCGTCATGCTGATGTTGTATCCGGTGTACGTTTGGGACATCATCAAACTCAGCCATCGGTTCGCCGGCCCGATGTTGCGTCTGCGTGGCATTTTGAATGAATTGGCCGACGGCGGACGGGCGATGAAGCTGCGATTCCGGCCCGGCGACTTTTGGCAAGAAACGGCGACGGATTTCAACCGATTCTACGACGAACACATTCGCTTGAAAAATCGTTGCGAAGAACTCGAAAACGAATTGAAGTTGCTGACAGAGGCTGCGGAAAAGCGGGAGTCGGCCGAATTGTCGGCTTGATCGAGCGATTCTTGCTCAGCTCATCTACGCATCGATTCGCCGGCACGGCATAATGAAGGGGTCTAACCTCAACCCCGCACGAGCCTACGCCGATGATACGATCGTCTTCCAAGCACCTTACGCTGCTCGCCTTGCTGTGCCTGAGCGGCTCGGTTTTGTTCGCTCCTTCGCCCGCGTTTTCTCAACAGGCGAGCGAGGAATCCCCGCAGACGGGTGAGTCCGCTTCGCCGGACGCCGAGACGCCGGACGCCGAGACGCCGCCAGCCGTGGCCGGCGACGAGACGGAGCCCGCGGCCGCTGCCGGCGACGGAATCGACGCCGGACAGGATGAATTGGACGAGGCCGCGATCTTGCGGTTCGATGCCAAAAGCGCTCGCGAGCTGGAAGCGGTCGAACGATTACTACAAACGGCGATCAAGAAAGGGCTGTCCGGCGAAAACGCGTCTTTTGCCAAAAAAATGTTGGGCTCGGTGCTGTTGCAAAAAAGCCAGCAGCTGATCGCCGCGATGGGGCAGACCGCCGGCAATCGCAACCGCGCCATCCAGTTGCGTGACGAGGCCCTGCGGACTCTCGAAGACGCACTCAAAAATGACCCCGAACTGGTCGAAGCCCATCTCCTGGTCGCTCGACTGAACATGCTGCCCGGCGGCGACAAGGACGCCATCACCGCAGCGACCTCCAGCGCGATCGATCTGTTGGCCGACAATCCCGTCGAACGCAGCGCCGCGTATTTGCTGCGTGCGTTGACGTGGGGACCTGGAAACGAGGACAAGCGTCTGGCCGACCTGGATGCCGCCATCAAGGACGACCCCAAGAACCGCGAGGCGTTGCAGGCCCGCGCGGCGGTTCGATTACAAAACCAAGACGTTGCGGGGGCGATCGAGGACATGGAACGGGTGCTCGCCGAAGACCCGACCAACCTGCAGGTCGCTCAAACCGTCGTGCAAAAGCTTGCCGATCTCGACCGCGTCGACGACGCCCTGAAACTGCTCAGCAAGGCACTCGAAGCCAAACCCAGCGAAGGGCTGTACCGGATGCGGGCGATCCTGTACCGGATGCAGCTGAAAGAAGAGGAGGCGCTGGCGGACCTGAACAAGGCACTCGCGATGCAACCCCAAGATCCGATTTCGTTGCTGCAACGCGCCGAGATCTCGGTCGCACGCAACAACCTGCAAGCCGCCAAAGATGACCTGCGGGCCGCCGAACGGATCGCGCCCGGTGTCGCCGCGGCCGAACAGGCGATCTTTGTCCGCTGCCTGATCGCGATCGAAGAAGGCCGCATGGCCGACGCCATCAACGAAATGAAAACGTTGATCGATCGAGATCCGACCAACGACGGCCGCAAGCTGCAACTGGCCAACCTGTACCTGCAAGACGACCGTCCGCGTCAGGCGATCGAAGTGCTTTCAGCCATCTTGGATCGCGATCCGACCAATGTTTCGGTCCTCCGCTCGCGAGCCGACGCCTATCTGTCGGTCGGCGATCACGACAAGGCGATCGAAGATTACGAACGGGCCATCAAAGTCGCCGGTGACGATTCAACCAACTACGACCTGTCGGGGATTTTGAATAACCTCGCCTGGGTCCTGGCCACCAGTCCCCAGGACAGCGTCCGCGACGGTGCCCGGTCGGTCGAATTGGGAGAACGCGCGGTCGAACTGACCGACGGAAAAGAACCCCACATCCTGAGCACGCTCGCGGCGGGCTATGCCGAGATGGGGAACTTTGAAAAGGCGATCCAGTGGAGCAGCAAGGCGGTCGAAGTCGGCAAGGAACAAGAGCACGAACAGCTCCAACAACTCGAAGAGGAACTGGAGCAGTACCGTGCCGGAAAACCCTGGCGCGAGAAACAAGAAACCGAAGAAAACGCCGTCCCGATCTTGTCTCCCGAAGATTTGATCGACACCTGAGTCGACGCGTGACATCCAGGGGGCGTGGCTGAGCCAGCCTCATGGTCATGCATGACCCCGGAGGGCGTCAAAGCCAGTAGCCGGAGGTGAGCGCAGCGACACCTCCGGACGTGCGGTCCCCCGACGTGACGCGACCCCGAAGGGTGTCGAAGCAAATCATGCCCGAGCCCTCGGACCCGGCCTGCTACCCCGAGTGAACCGGCATCTCGATCAACCCTTTCAACAACGCGGACTGCCGCAGCGCCGGCGAATCGATTCGCTGCGACCCCGCCGGGGTCGGTGGGAATCCGCGACGGGTTCCCCGGAGGTGGCGCTTCGCTGACCTCCGGCTACTCGCTGCAATCCCTTCGGGATAGTGGATTCGCTGGCGCTCTCCATTGACACGCAACGAGGTGTTTCTTGTTAACGGCAGGACGCGAGCCTCTCCGGTTTTTGAACGCTAAAACCGGACGGCTCGCGCCGTTCCGCTAACACCGTCAGCTACATCTGGACGGCTCGCGCCGGTCGGCTAATACCGTAAGCCGAATGCCGGCGGCATGACCCCGAAGGGCGTCAAAGCCAGTAGCCGGAGGTGAGCGCAGCGACACCTCCGGACGTCCGGTCCCCCGACGCGACGCGACCCCGAAGGGTGTCGAAGCAAATCATGCCCGAGCCCTCGGACCCGGCCTGCTACCCCGAGTGAACCGGCATCTCGATCAACCCTTTCAACAACGCGGACTGCCGCAGCGCCGGCGAATCGATTCGCTGCGACCCCGCCGGGGTCGGTGGGAATCCGCGACGGTTTCCCGGAAGTGTCGCTACGCTGACCTCCGGCTACTCGCTGCAATCCCATTCGGGATGCAATACCCGGCGGTGTCCGGCATGCACAGCATGCCCTACCCCAAGCATTTGCTGATCTGTCGGACGGCTTGACGCAGGCGGTGTTCGTTTTCGACCAGCGACATCCGCAGATATCCTTCACCGGCGGTGCCGAATCCGCTGCCGGGGCTGACGGCGACGTTGCCTTCTTCGAGCAACTTCATCGCGAAATCCATCGTGCTCATGGCACTCCGCCACGGCTCGGGCACCTCCGCCCAGACGAACATGCCGGCCTTGGGCGGCTCGACGTTCCAGCCCAGCCGACGTAAACCGTTGACCAGCACGTCGCGGCGCCCTTGGTAGATTTCGGATTGCTTTTCGACGTTCGCTTCGGTTTCTCGCAGCGCGACGATCGCGGCGATCTGGATCGCCTGGAACATCCCATAGTCGTAATAGCCCTTGATGGTTCCCAAGCCGCGAACCATGTCCGCGTTGCCGGCACAGAATCCCACCCGCCAGCCGGCCATGTTGTAACCCTTGCTCATCGTCGTGAATTCCACACCGACGTCCTTGGCACCGGCCGCGGCCAGGAAACTCGGCGGGACATAACCGTCGAAGGCGACGTCGGCGTAGGCGAAATCGTGGATGACCATGAACCCGTACTTTTTCGCCAGCCGCACGACTTCGACAAAAAAGTCGGGCTCGATCACCGCCGAACTGGGATTGTGCGGGTAATTGACGATCAGGACCTTGGGCGACGGCATCATGTTCTCGCACGTGTAGGCCACGTTCCGCAAGAATTTGTCCGGGTCTGCCACGTCGAGTGCGACGACGTTGCCAGAGGCCAAGATGACGCCGTACATGTGGACCGGAAAATAGGGCGACGGGATCATCGCGGTGTCACCCGGGCCCATCAGGGCCAGGCACATGTGCGAGAAACCCTCTTTGCTGCCCAGGCAGGAGATGATTTCGTGATCGGGGTCCAGACGCACCCCATATTTGCGATAGTATTTTCCCGCGACTTCCCGCCGCAAGTTGGCGATTCCGTTGGATTTACTGTAGCCGTGGTTGCCGGGGTCCGAGGACGCGTCGTGAAGCTTTTGGATCACGATCGGGTCGGGCGGGTCGGACGGATTTCCCATCCCCAGGTCGATCACGTCGTCGCCGGCACGCCGTTTTTGGTACAGCGAGTTGTTGATGCGGCCAAACATGTAGGGGGGCAAGCGATCGACGCGCGAGGCGAATTTGACCTCGAACGGGGCGGGGACTGGATCGGTCGTCGGCGCATCAATCGCGGGTGCGTCGATATTGGGAGAATCATCGAGACTGGAATCATCGAGACTGGCTGTGTCACTCATTGGGGCCAAACCGTTCTTGCACCGGGGAAGAATTGACGATCGTCCTATTGTCGATCAGAAACCCGTTTCCTCCCAGGGGTTCGCCCAGATTGTTGACAAGATCGCGGCAAACCGTGTCCAAACCATGCCGTTTCGGCGTTCTTGTCGTTTTCGTGGGGCACCGTCCTGGCAGCCAACGCTGTGAAGCATTTTTCCCAAGTGTTTCTAGAGGTTTTAGCGGCAGGGCGCGAGCCCTCCGGTTCTTCATCTCTGCCAACACACCGGAGGGCTCGCGGGCTGTCGATTTAAGCCCGCACGCGTTAGCAAGGGGCCACGCGGCGCCCCTCGCTCACGCATCGGGCTGTCATCATGGCATTGATTTTGGAACATCGATTAAATCGACAGCCCGCTCGCGCCCTGCCGCAAAAAGATGCTTCACAGCTTGGAGACTTTCGCATTCTCAACGAATTTTCGCTCAACGTGGCGGCAGAGGACCACGCTGAACAAACCGGTCGCATTTGGTTACTATACTGATCAACTGCCCTCGTCTCGTCTTCCGTGTCCCCCATCCCGATCGCCCCTGATTCATGACTGTCGCACTGTTTGTCCCCTGCTACATCGACCAGTTGTATCCAGACGTGGCGATCGCGACGCTTGAAGTGTTGGAACGATTGGGCGTCGATGTGGCGTACCCCGACGGCCAAACCTGTTGCGGACAGCCGATGGCAAACACGGGCTGCGAGACCGACACGGCGCCCGTGGCTCGGCGGTTGGTCGATCTGTTCGCTGATTTCGATGCTGTGGTCTGTCCGTCCGGATCGTGTGTGTCGATGGTCCGCAATCACTACGCCGCCTATTTCGATGCCGAGGACGCGAAATTTCAGCACGTCACGTCGAAAACGTATGAATTGTGCGAGTACCTGCACGACGTCGTCGGCGTCACCCACCTGGACGTCAAATTCCCGCACCGGGTCTCGCTGCACCAAAGTTGTCACGGGTTGCGCGAGTTGAGGCTCGGCCAATCGAGTGAATCGATGACGCCGCGCGAGAACAAAGTCCGCAAGTTGTTGAACCTGGTCGACGGCATCGAGTGGGTCGAACCGGATCGTCCTGACGATTGCTGTGGTTTCGGCGGCACGTTCGCGGTCAACGAAGCGGATGTGTCGGCCGAAATGGGCCGCGCCCGGATCGCCGACCACTGCGACAAGGGCAGCGAAGTGCTGGCGTCGGCGGACATGAGTTGTCTGATGCATCTGCAAGGCCTGATCCGCCGAGAAAAAAATCCGATTCAAGTCATGCACGTCGCCCAAATCCTGTCCGGACGACCGCTCGGCGCGGCGTGAGTCGGTGAGCCGTTTGACGACTGACCAACGACGACGCGAAACCTTTTCCAAAAAAAACACTTCAGCCACCCGCTACCATGCTCCCGATCGTCCAGCATCCGGCCGCTGCCAAGGAATTCGTCAACGACCCCAATCGGTCCCGCTGGCATGACCAGGCCCTGTGGTTCGTTCGCAGCAAACGCGACAAGCAAGCCGCCTCGTTGCCCGAATGGGAATACTTGCGTGAGACCGCATCGGGAATCAAAACCCACACGATCGCCAATCTGTCGCATTACCTGCAAGAATTCGAACGCAACGCGACCGCCCGCGGCGCGGTCGTCCATTGGGCACGCGATGCGGAACATCACAACGAGATCGTGCTCCGCATCCTTCATGACCACAAGACAAAGCGGATCGTCAAAAGCAAATCGATGTTGACCGAAGAGTGCGGTTTGAACCACTTTTTGGAAGACAACGGCATCGATGTCGTCGACACGGACTTGGGAGAACGGATTGTCCAACTGCGTGGCGAAACCCCCAGCCACATCGTGTTGCCGGCCATTCACATCAAAAAAGAAGAGGTCGGCGATACCTTTCATGAACACCTGGGGACCGACGAAGGGGCATCGGATCCGAAGTACTTGGCCGAAGCGGCACGCGGGCACTTGCGCGACAAGTTTCTCGCCGGCGAAATCGGCATCACCGGCGTCAACTTTGCCATCGCCGAAACCGGTGGACTGGTCGTCTGCACCAACGAAGGCAACGCGGACCTGGGAACGTCGCTGCCGCGGGTTCACATCGCCTGCATGGGCATCGAAAAATTGTTGCCGCGGCAACGTGACCTCGGCGTGTTCACCCGTCTGCTCGCTCGCTCGGCCACCGGCCAACCGATCACCAGCTACACGTCGCACTTCAACGGCCCCCGCGACGAAAACAGCGAACTGCACATCGTGCTGGTCGACAACGGTCGCAGCCGATTGCGTGAAAGCGAAACGTTTCGCGCCGCCATGCATTGCATCCGCTGCGGCGCGTGCATGAACACCTGCCCTGTCTATCGACGCAGCGGCGGGCACAGTTATCGCGCCACCGTGCCCGGCCCGATCGGAAGCGTGCTGTCGCCGACCCGCGACCAGAATTCGTACAAGAGTCTTCCGTACGCTTGCAGCTTGTGCGGATCGTGCAGCGATGTCTGCCCGGTCAAAATTCCGCTGCACCACCAATTGCTGGCGTGGCGCGGGGAACTGGTCGGCAAAAAGTTGTTGCCGGTCTCCAAACGGCTCTCGATGCGCTGTGCCTCGTATCTGTTTCGCTTCCCCGCACTGTTTCGGCTGGTCGGCCAAGTCGGGCGGTTCGCGCTGCGTGTGTTGCCGCGTTGGGCCACCCACAATCGCTTGAACGTCTGGACGATCGCACGCGAACTTCCCGAGCCTCCCAAAGAAAGTTTTCACCAATGGCATCGACGCCATCGGAACCACTGAGAGCCATCGGAACCACTGAGAATCGAGATGATGAAACCGACACTCGCCGACACCGACGCGCGGCAGGGGATCCTGGATCGCATCAACACCAAGCATGTCGACATCCCGCCGTTGCCGGACGTCGATGTGGATCGCGTGATCCAATTCGACCAACCGATCGAAAAATTTGTCGAGATGTTGGCGATGGTCGGCGGCCAGGCACACCAGGTCGAATCGCAAGGCGAGGTCCGGGCGCTGCTGGAGGAGATTGATGTGTTCCGCACCGCGACCCGCATCGTTTCATCGGCACCCGAATCCATTGCCGGGACGATCGACGCAACGCAAATCGAAGATCCCCATCACCTGTCAACCGTCGATTGGACGATCGCCCGCGGTGAATTCATGGTCGCCGAAAACGGATCGATTTGGATCGACGGAGACACCCTGCCGCACCGCGTGTTGCTGTTCATCGCCCAGTACCTTGCGATTGTTGTGCCGAGATCACAAATCGTCTCCAACATGCACCAGGCTTACGAGCGGATCGACAACTTTTCGGCCCGGTTCGGTGTCTTCGTCTCCGGCCCCAGCAAGACCGCCGACATCGAGCAGTCGTTGGTGCTGGGGGCGCACGGCTGCCGAAAACTACAGGTCTTTATTGTCGACGATCTTTAAGCTTCCGTTGCACGTTCGCCGCAAGCCATTGGACACCCGGACATCCGTGATATGAACGCTCTGACGCGAACCGTGATGATGCTCGCCTTGGTCTGCTGCGCTGCTGCAGTACGGGCGGACGAGCTGCCGGGGAAACAGACCGATTTCCATTCCTATGCCCGGTATGACTTTCAACACAACGACCGAAAGTGCATCATCGTGGTTCCGAAAACGCCCGCACCAGGCAATCCGTGGATCTGGCGGGCGCGTTTTTTCGGGCACGAGCCGCAGCTCGATGTCGCGTTGTTAAAACGGGGTTTTCATGTCGCGTACGTCGATGTGGCGGGTTTGTTCGGCGCGCCCCAGGCCGTGCAGATCTGGGATGACTTCTACGCCCACGTGACGGAGACCTATCAATTCCATCCCCAGCCGGTGTTGGAAGGGATGAGCCGCGGCGGATTGATCATTTTCAACTGGGCGAAAGCGAATCCCGACAAGGTTCGATGCATCTATGGTGATGCACCGGTGTGCGACATCAAGAGCTGGCCGGGCGGCAAAGGCAAGGGGGCGGGAAGCCCGGGCGAGTGGAAACGTTGTTTGAACGCCTACGGTTTGACTGAAGCTGAGGCGTTGGACCCGCAATCGACGAAGTCGCATTGCAATCCTATCGATGGACTGGGACCATTGGCGGCGGCTGGTGTTCCGATTCTGTGCGTCGTCGGCGATGCCGACGTGGTCGTGCCGGTGGATGAAAACATCGCCCTCCTGGAACAACGGTATCGCGACGAGGGGGGACCGATCGAAGTCATCCACAAACCCGGAGTCGGGCATCACCCGCACAGCCTGAAAGACCCGACGGCAATCGTCGAGTTTATTTTCCGCGACCGAGCGAACAGCGAAGAAGATCATGCAAATTGAATTCGTCTATTTTGATCTCGGCAACGTGTTGGTTTCGTTTGACCCTGAGATCGCCTGTCGCAATTTTTCCGAGTTGGCCGGGATCTCCACCGACAGGGCCCGCGAAGTCATTTATGACAGTGGACTGCAAACGCAATACGAGAGCGGCCAGATCACCAGCCGATCGTTCACGCAAACGCTGCGGCAAGTGTTGGATTTGGACGCCAAGCGGTTGCCACAAGATCTGGTCTTGGACGCGGTCAGCGACATGTTTATGCCGATCGATTCGATGGTCCAGGTGGTGGAGTCAGCCCGACGCAGTGCCGGTCGCGTGGGCGTGCTGTCCAACACCTGCCCGGCCCATTGGCGTTGGGTGCGAAAACAACCCTGGCCGGTGTCACAGATCGACTATGACGTCAAGATCCTCAGCTGCGAAGTGATGTCGATGAAACCGGACGTGAAGATTTACGAGGCCGCCGAAAAAGCCGCGCGGGTGCGTCCCGAGCGGATTTTGTTCATCGATGACAAGCCGGAGAACGTCCAGGCGGCGGCAGAACGCGGCTGGCACGCCCACCAATGCTTGGGAGGCGAGCAAGCCAAATCCGTGATCGAGCAACATTTGGGCGTCAAGTAGCGCCAACCGCTCCCCGAGTCTCGAAGTGGGGTAAGCATCCTGCTTGCCGCCCCGGCCGGCACCGCCGGCGGACTCCGGAGGCGGAGCCCGGGAACGAGTCTCGAAGTGGGGTAAGCATCCTGCTTGTCACCCCGGCCGGCTCCGCCGGCGCGTCCCGTTTTCCTGGTGGACAAGTGTTGATTCTCCGCAGTTTTGGGATGACAATGCAGGGGGGCTCCCATTCGGGGTAGTGGCGCATCGCTGTTGAGTTCAGGCGGCATCCGCCGCCACCCCTCAACATCATTGCCGAGTACACCATGTTCCAGTGGCGCAAGACCGCAGGCGTTCGGTCCCAGAAAAGCCGGAAAAAGAAGCAGCAACCTCGCCGAAGCCACCTCGAAACGCTCGAAGCGAGACGGCTTCTCGCCCGCGAAGTCTCGGGCACGCTGGCCGGAGACGACACCTGGTCGGGGACGATCCACGTCACCGGTGATGTCACGGTCCCGACCGGATCCAAACTGACGATCCAGCCCGACACGGTCGTCAAGTTTGAAACGGGACGATGGCTGACCGGAAACGGGGCGATTGAAGCCGTCGGAATGCCGGGACAACCGATCGTCTTCACCAGTGCCCTGGACGACACCGTCGGCGAAGACCTGACACCGGGGGTCGAAGGTGTGCCCTTTCCCGGTCACTGGGAATCGCTTTACCTGAGTGGTCCGAACACGCAGTTCAATCACGTCGATGTCCGTTACGCCGGCGACGTGAACGGCGATGGGGCGTTCGGTGGTCAAACCGGTTCGATCGAGACGTCCTTTGACTCCGCGGAGCCGTCCGAGCAAACGCAGCTCTCCAACGTCGTGATCAGCCACGGCTACTCCAACGGCGTCAACGTGTACGCCGGCAGCCCGAGTTTGAGCAACGTGACTGTCAACGATTCGCTCGGCGTGCCGTTCTACTTCGACATCGACGCCGATCCTGATGTTGCGGCAATCGGCGGAACCGGCAACGCGGGCGGAGATCGCATCGCGGTTCAAGCCGGAACATTGACCGAGAACCGTTCATGGGATTATGGTGAGCTACCCGTCGCGATCATTGGTGGAGATTATATTGTCGGGCAAGACGGTGACAGTCAGCCCGTCACACTCTCGGTAGCGCCCGGGACCGTTGTCAAGGTGCCGCAGGCTCGGTACCTTCACGCGTCTCAGGGGAAGATCCACGCCGTCGGAACGCCGGCCGAGCCGATCGTCTTTACCGCCGCAACGGATGACTCGATCGCGGGAGATTCCAACGGTGACGACGATGCAACCACGGCTTTTCCCGGCTATTGGGAAGCGATCTATCTGGATAGTCCCGGCAGTGTCTTTGAAAACGTCGAAGTCCGCTACGCGGGTGACACCGATGGCAACGGCGCGTTTACCGGACAGACGGGTTCGTTCGAACTCCGTTACGACAGCCATGATCCGAATCTGCAGAACCGGCTCACCAATGTCCGCATCTCGCGCGGTTATTCCAACGGCGTGAACGTCCGCGCCGGTGCCCCGGACTTGGACACCGTGCACGTCGAAGATTCGCTCGGTTATCCGTTCTACTTTGATCTCGATTCCAATCCATCGACCCACCAGTTGACCGGTCGGGACAACGCGGCCGGCGACCGGATCGTGCTGCAAGGTGGAACGCTGACCGAAGATCGCATCTGGGACTACGGTGACCTGCCGCTGCACATTGCGTCCAGCGATTTCGTGGTCGGACAAGATGCCTCCAACAATCCGGTCACGTTGACGATTGCCGCCGGCACGGTGATCAAAATGTCCAACGCACGATACCTGCAGTCTCGGCAAGGCACGATTGTCGCCAACGGGACCCCCTCGGATCCGATCGTCATCACGGCCATCTCGGACGACTCGATCGGAGGCGACTCAGAAGGTGACGGTGACGCGACGGCCCCCTACCCCGGTTTCTGGGAATCGGTTTATTTGGACGGCCCGAAGAACGTCTTTGAAAATGTCGAAGTCCGCTACGCCGGCGACACCGATGGAAATGGACTGTTCACCGGCCAAGTTGCGGGTTTTGAATTGCGCTATTCCGGTGACGAACCGACGGAGCAAACACGTCTCACGAATGTTCGCATCTCCGACGGTTATTCCAACGGAATCAATGTCAGTGCCGGCGATCCGATCCTTCAGAACATTCACACCGAAGACAACTTGGGTGTTCCGTTTTACTTTGAACTCGATACGGATCCGGAAACGACAGGATTGAGCGGTCGCGGTAATCTGGGCGGCGACCGGATTGTGATCCAGGGCGGAACGTTGACGGAGGATCGAACCTGGGACTATGGCGACCTGCCGATCCACTTGACCGCGGGGAGTTTCATTGTCGGCGCAGACAGCGAGAGCAAGCCCGTCACGTTGACGATCGCCGCGGGAACGGTGATCAAGATGCCGAATGCGGCCTATTTCGAATCGCGTCAGGGCACGATCAACGCGGTCGGAACCGCTGAGGATCCGATCGTCTTTACCGCGTCCACCGATGATACCGTCGGCGGAGACTCCAACGGCGATCGAACCGCAAGCACTCCGTTCCCCGGGTATTGGGAGTCGCTTTACCTGTACGGACCGTCCAACGTCTTGGAACAGGTCCAGGTTCGTTACGCCGGCGACACCGATGGCAATGGAGCCTTTACCGGACAGGTCGGTTCGATCGAACTGTATCACAGCGGCAGTGAACCGGAGACCCAGAACCGTCTGTCAAACGTCAAGGTTTCCCACGGTTACTCCAACGGCATCAACGTTCGCGCGGCGACGCCGACGCTGGAGAACGTCCATGTGTTCAACAACGTCGGTGCTGCCTATTACTTCGAACTCGACGCCGCTCCCCAGGTCACCAATCTGACCGGCCGGGACAATCTCGGCGGCGATCGGATCGCGATTCAGGCGGGAACGCTGAACGAGAGTCGGGTTTGGGATTATGGCGACCTGCCCATTCACCTGATCAGTGGCAATCTGGTTTTGGGGGCCGACGCCGACTCCAATCCGGCAAACCTTGATATCGCGGCGGGTACGGTCATCAAGATCGATCAGGCAAACTACGTCTGGGCCCGCGACGGAGCATTGCGCGCCTCGGGTACGCCGACCGAACCGATTTACTTCACCGCAGCCAGCGACGACACCGTCGGCGGCGACGTGACCGGCGACGGAGATGCCAGCAGTCCCTACCCGGGTTTCTGGGAATCGATCTACATCGGCGCTGCGGGAAGTGTCCTTTCTAATGTGGTCGTGCGCTATGCCGGTGACACCGACGGCAATGGCGCGTTCACCGGCGATAGACAAGCGATCGAGCTTAGCACCGACATGACGCTGACGAACGTGGACGTCGAATCGTCTTACGGCGGTGGATTGCGAATCGAGGGCGGAGCGACCGTGACGTACACCGGGGGACGATTGGATTCGACGACCGAATCGACCAATGCCGCCCGTTCGGCGATCGCCGTGGTCAACGGCACGCTCACCGCCACCGACTTGGATCTGATTGCAAACGATGGCCCGGGCGATATTGGTGTCTATGTCCTCAACGGCCAATCCGCCAGCGTTTCGGGCAGCAATTTCATCGGCAACACGATCGCCGTATGGCATGACGGGACCGATCCCGGCAAAGCCAATTTTCAAAACAACTGGTGGGCCAGTTCAGGTGGACCGCATGACCCATCGGCGCTTGACGGGATGGTCAACGATCACCCGGCCGGTCAGCCGGTGACGGACTACATTGACTACAGCAATTTCCTGACTTCGCCGACCAATCGAGCCATCGGACCACGGGGAGTTGCGCTGAAGAAACTGGCGCCGACGACCGAAGCGATCCATCATCGCTACGAAGCCACCGACAACGCGCTCGACGCGAGCGGCACGCGCAACGGAACCCCCGTGGGTGACGCAACCTACGGCCCGGGGCGGACGGGTGGTTCCTCTTTCTTGCTCGACGGCGCCGGCGACTATTTCAATCTCGGCGCCTGGGCTCCGGCGGGCGATTGGACGATCGCTGCCTGGGTCAATCCGAACTCCGTTCCCGCGACCGGGTGGGTGGGACTGGCTGGCAGCCAGTCGTCCCGCCGCGACTGGTCGATTTCGATTTATGACGGCAATTACGTAGCGGTGTTCGAATTCGGTCAACGGGTCGACAGCGGCATCGCGGCATCGATTGGTGTGTGGACGCACGTTGCCGCAACGCTTCGGGATGGAATCGTGCACGTTTACATCGACGGCGTCTTACGAAATAGCGTCGCGGCCCCAGACTATGTGCCATCGACCTCCGGTGCACGTCTTGGAAGCACAACGTTTGATAACGCCGGCTTCTTCGATGGACGGATCGACGAGGTCTCGATTGTCGAGCGAAGTGTCAGCGATGACGAGATTGTTTCCTTGCGCGACTCGGGAACACTCGATCCGTTCAACCCCCAAGACCGATTCCTGGTGACGTTCGATCGGCCGATCGACATGGCCAGCTTTGGACCGGATGACATCGGCATCTCGGGACCGTCGACGGTCTCCGCCGTCCGGGTCGAAAGTGTGACTCGGTATTCGGCGGTCGTCACGCTTTCGGGCCGCCTCAGTAACGCAGGAACTTACGTCGTTTCTGTTGGGCCGGATGTGGCGGGATCCGCCGGCACGCTGATGGACCAGGACGCCGATGGCGTGCCGGGCGAACCGAATGACGATGTCTTCCAGACGTCGATCTTAATCGACACGTTCGGCCCGCGGATCGTGGGGCAGTCTCCCTCGGGATCGACCGGCACGGTGCTCTCTTCGATCGACATCACCTTCAACGAGCCGGTCGATCCGGATTCGCTTTCGGTCGACGACGTGCAGTTGTTTGATCCAGCAACAACAGCTGCGTTGGACGCCTATGATCCCGACGCGATCATCGATGGGTTTAGCGTGTCGGTGATCGAATCCACCAACGCGTTCAGTGGTTTGAGCGGAGCATTGGCGGTGGTCAACGACCCGTCTCGTCATTTGGCCAAGCGGTTCGTCAACGATCCTGTGGTCAATTATGGCAACTACGGCGGCAGCTATGGTGCCGATCAAACGCTGCCGCTTTCGGGATCCGACACCGACTATATCGTGTTAGATGCCGGCGCGACCATCACCATCCCGACCGCCGGGAAATGGACGTTTGCGGTCGCCAGTGACGACGGATACCGTCTGGATATCGATGGCCGGATCGGCGAGTTTGCGAGTGCGAGAGTGATCGCGACGGACTTGCACGTCTTCGATTTCCCCACTGCCGGCGACTACCCGCTGCGCATGGTCATGTACAACCAGGGCGGGGGGCTGGGCTTCGAACTGTCCGCGGCCGAGGGTGAAGTTGCAACTTTTGATGCCGCCACGTTTGCGCTCGTCGGATCGAGTGGCGGACTGGCCGTCAGAACCAATCCGGTTCAGCCTCTCAGTGACATTCAGATTCTGTCCGTCCAGCCGATCGACGCATCCAACACGACGTTCCGAATCAGCTTTCCCCCGCAGCCCTCCGACGGTGAATACCAGTTGGTGGTCGATCCAAATGCGACCGATCTTCAAGGCAATCGACAGGATCAAGACAACGACGGCATCGGGGGCGAGTCGGTCCAGGATCGATACGTCAGCCGGATCACCGTCGCGCGTGATCCGCTGCGTGTCGTTAGCCAATCGCCCTCCACCACGATCAATGGCGCGTTTGAATCGTTCACGGTCACATTCAACATCCCGATCGATCCCAACAGCTTCGCCACGACCGATGCCCGCGTGATCGGACCCGGCGGCGAAGTCACCGTCACGTCGATCGACCAAGTCGATGCGACGACTTATCGGGTGAACGTCCAGCGAACCACCGAAGACGGTGATTACCAACTCTTCATCGGACCCGATATCACCGATCCGGCCGGAAATCGGATGGACGGCGACGGCGACGCGGTTCCGGGTGAACTGGAAGACCGTTACGTGGGTGCCTTGCAGGTTGCCGGCGGCGGACCCTATGTCACCAGTTTTTCACCGACCGGCACGCTCGGACCGGGCAGTGACACCGCCGAGATCACGTTCAGTGAACCCGTTCGGCTAAACAGTTTTACGACCGCCGACGTCGTCTTCGGCGGTCCCGGCGGATTGATCCCGATCACGTCCATCCAACCGACCGGACCACGTTCTTACTCGCTGGCGTTTCCCCAGCAGTCCGCCGGAGGAACCTATACCTTCGCCATCGGTCCCAATATCGACGACTTCGGCGGTTTGGCGATGGACCAGGACCGTGACGGCATCGCCGGCGAAGCGGTTCAGGACGTGTTCAACGCATCGTTCACGATCGACGCCGCCGGACCGACCATCACCGCATACACGCCCGACTTTGTCACCAAGCCCTACGCGTTCATCGACTTCACCTTCGACGAAGCGATCACACCGGGCAGCTTCACGCCCCAGGACGTGCATTTTTCCGGACCCGGCGGGGCGATTCCGGTCAGCCAAGTGATCACGATGGATGTCAACAAGGTCCGTGTCTCGTTCGGCACCCAAAGTGCGCAGGGCACGTATTCGTTCCAGGTCGGTCCCCAAATCACCGACTTGGCCGGCAATCCGATGGACCAGGATGGTGACGGGAATTTTGGCGAACCGATCGAGGACCTGTTCAGCGGAACGGTCACGTTCGCCTCGCCCGATCTGGAAATCACGTCGGCGACCATCCCGAGTGAAGTTCAAAACGGCGACACGGTGACGATTCAGTGGACCGTCGACAACAACGGCGGCGCCGCTGCGGCGAAACCATGGACCGATCGTGTCGTCTTGTCCGCCGACAATGTTTACGGCGGAAGCGACGACCGATTTCTCGGCAGCGTCACTCAGGACGTCGATTTGGCCCAGGGCGAAAACTACACCGCATCCATCCAAGCATCGATTCCGTTTGGCATTGCCGGAAACTACTACGTCTTCATTCGTACCGACCACAGCAATCAGGTCTTCGAAGAAGACGAGATGAACAACACGCGGTCGAATGCCATCACAATCGCCGAAGCCGATCCGCCAGCGGACCTGATCGTTGATGCGATCTCAATTCCGGCCGGCGCGTTCATCGGTGACACCCTGAACGTGACCTGGCGGGTCCGCAACGACGGCACGGCGACGACCCTGGTCGACAGCTGGACTGATCGCCTTTATTTGAGCAGCGACAACGTCCGCGGCAGTGACACCCTGTTGGGGAGTTACACCCACACGGGAAGCCTGGCTTCGAATGCGTCCTACACGATGTCGGCCAGTCCCGTGATTCCCGCCCACGTCGCGATCGGCAATTACTACGTGCTGGTCGAAACCGATGCGACCCATCGAGTCGACGAGCCGACGGCGGAAGGCAACAACATCTCGGCTAGCAATACCCAAGTCGACGTGGCACTGACACCGCTTCCCGATCTCGTCTCCTTCGGTGTGGCCATCGACGCAGGAGTCACGCCCACCAGCGGCGAAAATCTAAGCGTGAACTGGACGACGCGAAACGATGGCGACGCGACGGCGGCGACACCGTGGATCGACCGCCTCTATCTGTCGGACGACCCGACGCTGTCCAGCGACGATGTCGCCTTGGGCCAGAAATCGGTTGCAAGCAGTCTGCTCGTCGGGGCCGAGATTCAAAACAACTTGACGGTGAGATTGCCCGACGGTGTCTCTGGTACAAACTATTTGATCGTCGTTCCCGATGCCGACAACACGGTCAACGAGGGCGATGGAGAAGCGACGGGGACGGCGACGCTGGAATTGGACGTCAGCGGTTTTCCCTACGCGGATCTGACGGTCCGCGAAGTGATCGCGCCGGAGTTGTTGATCGGCGACCCCGTCGATTTGACCGTATCGTGGACCGTCGAAAACGTCGGTGCCGGACCGGGGCGACAATCCAGTTGGACCGATCGCGTCGTCTTGTCCAACGACGGAATTTTGGGTGACGCCGATGATATTGTGCTCGGCGATTTTCAGCATTTTGGCGCCGTTCCGGACGGTCAGTCCTACACGCGCACCGAGATCATTCCCCTGGCTGCGCGGACCAATGGTCGGTTCACCGTGTTCGTTCAAACGGACGTCGGCGAGGTCGTGTACGAACTCGACGGCCACGCCGGCAACGTCGGTTCGCCGACAAACAACGTCGATGTCACCACCGCACCCTACAGCGACTTGTTCGTCGAATCGGTGTCCGTGACCGCTGGCCAATCGGCGACCGCGGGATTACCACTGGAAGTCAATTGGACGGTCGGCAACCGAGGAATCGCGACGACCAATCGCGACACGTGGACCGACTACATCTACGTCAGCAAAAATGAAAACGGCAGCGGCTTGCGATTGATCGGAAGCAGCACCCACGGCGGGGCGCTCTCGGTTGATGGATCGTACACGCGAACCGAATCGTTTGATCTGCCCCGCGATTTGGATGGACAGTACTACGTCTTTGTCCGCACCGGCGGCCCCTACGAATTCTTGTATTCGGGCAATGATGCAAGCGGAGGCAATCAGGGGCGCAGCGACGCGGTCGACGTGCTGTTCGTACCGCCGACCGCCAATCTGGTCGTGCAAGACGGCTCGATCACCGTTCCGAATTCACCTGCGGGATTTCAAGACGGAACCCAGATCGAAATCGGTTGGACCGTCCTGAATGATTCGGTCGACGCCAACGGCATCACCGAGAATGGTTGGACCGACCGCGTCTATTTGCAGTCGACCGACGGATCACAGACCTTCGAACTGGGCCGGTTTTCCGTCGCGGATCCCTTGGAGCCGGGTAAGTCCGTCGCCCGAACCGAACTCGTGCGACTGCCCCGCGCGACCGGGCAGTTCCGACTGTTCGTCCAGACCGATGTGACGGGCAGGGTGCTCGAAGCCAACGAATTTGACAACACGTCGTTCTCCGATCCGTTTCAATTGAACTTCCAACCGCGTCCCGATCTGCGGGTCGACGTGACCAGCGAGTATCCCGCGGGCGTCACCGCCGGTACCTCCATCGACGTCGCGTTCACCGTTCGCAACGCCGGCACCGCAGACACACCATCGGCCGGCAGCCGCTGGGTCGATCGCGTCTGGCTGTCGTCTTCCTCCAGCAGCACATCGGGGGCGATTCTGCTGGGGGAATTGCAGAACGGTTCGGCGCTCGGGTTTGTCGGGACGACAACGGGCCAAGCGACCGAGTACAGCAGTTCGGCAACGTTCTCCATCCCCCGCGCCCTTTCGGGCAACTGGTTTGTGCTGGTCGAGACCGATGCCAGGAACGCAGTCGATGAATTTCCCAACGACGGAAATAATCGCGACGCGCAAGCCATTGCGATCGATGCCAATCCCGTTCCGCCCCCGGATTTGGTTGCCGATTTTATTGCCGGTCCCGGGGATGTGTTCGATGATTCGTCGTTCACGGTGCGCTACAAGGTCACCAATCGCGGTGCGGGCGTGACCGATCCGGGGGCCTGGACCGATCAACTGTGGCTGACGCTGGGACTGGACGGACCCAATGCGGCACGCGGCGACCGGTTCATCGGAACCTATCGTCATGGCGGTGTGCTGCAGGTCGGGGAGTCGTATGAGGCGGAGGCCACGGTGCGAATTCCCAAGGGTTTGACCGGACAGTATTTCTTGACGGTCTACGCTGACGGCTACCGAAGCGTCTATGAGGCGTCGTTCGCCGAAAACACCAACCCGGACGCGCCCAACGATCTGGACGGAAACAACTACGCCAGCACGCCGATCAATATTTTGTTGACGCCGCCTTCGGACTTGCGTGTTCGCGAGTTGAACGTCGCCACGGGCCAGCCGATCGTGGGCGGCCAAAAGGTGTCGCTGAATTGGATCGTCGACAATATCGGGACGGTCGCGACCGATCGCGAGTCGTGGGCAGATGCCGTCTATTTGTCCGAAGACGATGTCTTCGATTCCGGCGATCAACTGGTGTTTGCGGTTCCGCATGACGGACGCTTGCAACCGGGCGATGATTACACGCACGACGTCGAATTCACGCTGCCGCCGTCGGCCAAGGGAAGCCACTTTTTCGTCCAGACGAATGTGGATCCACGAATCGCGCTGACCGAAGAAGCAAAGTTTCTGGAGGAAGTCGCGGCGGTCCTGAAGCGAATCGAAGCGGCGACGGGAAAGCCGATCGGGGAAACCGAAATCGGGGATCTGAAACAATTCTCACGCAGCGAGTTGCTGGCGATTCTTGCCGGTCCGACCAATACCTTGGTTCAAGTCTACGAAGGCCCCTTTACCGACAACAACGTCGGCTCGGCCGAAGCGACCGTGGTCGATGCGATCGCGGACCTGGTCGTTGAGAACGTCGCCGCATCACCGACCAGTAAGTCCGGCGAACCGATTACCGTCTCCTGGACCGTTCGCAATGCCGGCGACTTTGCGACCAACGAGGTCACTCAATCGATCAAACAATACGTGTATCTGTCCAAAGACCCGGTGTTCGATGCAAGTCGCGCGATCTTGGTCGGATCACCGACGAAAGTCCTGAATGCCCCGATCGCGGTGGATGGTTCGTACAACGCCAGTATGGTCGTGTCGTCGCCGCCGGGCAGCAGCGGCAACTGGTACGCCCACGTGTTTGCCAACGTTGGACTGTACCGTGGAACGCCCGTCCTGACCGCGTTCGGAAAAAGCAACTTCCCGGATTGGCCCAGGCATTTCGTCGACAAGACCTGGGAAGCGGGACGCAAATCGGACAACTTCGCTTCATCGCAGATCATCGCGATCGAGTATGCCGAGCCCAATTTGGTGATCTCCAATTTGTCGGCCGTTCCGACGAGCCCCAATAGCGGTTCACTGATGGACGTCTCGTTCACGGTCACCAACGAGGGGACGCGTGCGACTCGCGTCGATCGGTGGACGGACCGTGTGTTCCTGTCAACCGATACCTCGACCGACGCCTATGACATCGAGCTGGGAGCCCTGCGCCGAGACGAAGTACTCGGCATCGGCGACAGCTACGAAGTGGCGTTGCAGGTTCGCCTGCCGAACAATATCGGCGGCGAATTTCACGTGATCGCCCAAACCGACGCCACGTTCACGGATCGAAGCGCCGCGCTCTATTCATTGCCGTATCCGATCGCCGAAGGCTGGCCACGGTTGCGTGGCGTGAGCAGCAACGTTCTGGAATTCAACGATGAAGGCGACAACCAAGCCACGGTGCAGTTGGACGTGCAATTTGTTCCGGCGCCGGATCTGGTCGTCGATTCGGTCGACTTTGTCAGCTCCTCCAATCCGCCGTCCAACGTGATCGAAGTCGGAAACGGTTTCACGTTTTCCTACACCTACACCAACGATGGGGGCGTGATTCCCGATTCACAGGTCCCCTTTGTCGATCGCGTCTATCTATCGCGCGACCGACTGCTCGATGTGTCGAGCGACCACTATGTCAAACAAATTCGTCGTTTCGAAGCATTGGCGCCGGGGCAGACCGGCACGATCACCGAAACCGCTTGGCTGCCACGTGGGATCACCGGCGACTACTTCATCATTGTTGCGACCGACTTTCCCAACGCGTACCGCCCCGACGGGGAAGTGATCGAAACCAACGAAAACAACAACATCACCGTCGCGGCAACGCCGATTTTGATCGTCCAGCCGCCCCCGTCGGATTTGCAGGTGATCGACATTTCGGCTCCCACGTCGGGCAGCGTGGGCGACGTGTTGTCGGTTTCGTGGACCGTCGAAAATCGCGGCGACGAGAAAGCCCAAGCTCGGATCGCGGATGCCGTTTATCTGTCCGCCGATAGCCAATGGGACATCGGGGATCGCTTCCTGGGGCGTGTCGAACCCAGCTCTGTTCGCACGCTACAGCCCGGCGATTCCTATTCCGCGTCGCTCGACTTCGAAGTCCCCGTGGTATTGCCCGATGGATATCGCGTCATTGTCCGCACGGACATTTTTGATGATGTCATCGAAGGCGAAAACAATCGCAACAACGCTTCCTCATCGGCCGACGAAGTCAACATCACCGTGCCGCTGTTGCGATTGGACATTCCGCTGGAAGACCAATTGGCGGTCGGTGTCAGTCGGTTGTTCCAGCTGGACGTTTCGCCCGGCCAGACGATTCGAGTCGACTTGGACAGCGTGAACGGTATCGGTCGGCACGAGCTGTACGCCGCCCACGAACGGCTGCCCTCGCCCTTCGACTTCGATGCCGCCTACGAAGGCTACCTGTCGGCCGATCAGTCGATGATCATCCCTGAAACACTCGGCGGGCGTTACTTCGTGCTCGCCCGCGGCGGAGTTCGGATCGATGTCGAAGAAAACGACCCGCGAGCCCGATCGGAATACCCGGTCACGATGAATGCGACCCGGATTCCGTTCGGCATCACCGACGTAACACCAGATTCGGGTGGGGATGATCGCTACGTGACGATGACGATTCGCGGAGCCGAATTTCCTGAGCAGGCGGCGGTGCGATTGGTCCGCCCGACGCTGGCCGAGTTCGCGCCGGTCTCGGTTTCGCGGATCGACGCCACCAAGATCGTCGCCGTGTTTGATCTTCGCGATGCACCGCACGGATTGTACGACATTCAAGTCTTACATCCCGATGGGCGACTCGCCGTCGATCCGTATCGATTTCAAGTTGAGTCGGCTGATGCGCTGGAAGTCAACGTCGGCGTCGGTGGTCCCAGCCAGATCGACCTCGGCGCGACCGGCGGTTATGGATTTGCCGTCCAAAATCTGGCCAACGTCGACACGCCCTATACCTTACTGGAATACGCGTTCCCGAACGCTGCCAACCGTCGCCCCGATCTGATCCCCGGGCCGGCGATCGAGTTTTCGAGCGGTTTGCGGGGTGATGCGTCGACCGTTGCACCGCTGTTTGATTCAATCAGCACCTTCGACTTTTCGAGTGTCGTTCCGGAACTGAATCTATCCGGCGTGCTGACAGCGCGGGGCGTCGCGATCGACTTGCCCAATCAAGGGGTGACCGAAGTCGGTTCGGCGGTGACGATCTATCCGGGCTTGCGAGAAATCTTGGAGACCGACCCGAATTTCCTCAAAGAACTCAGTCCGTTCGAATTGGACGATCTTGGCTTCGACTTCTATGTCGCGGCCGCGGCGACGCCGATGACGGCGGCCGAGTACTTGGACTATCAAGAAAACGAAGCCGCGAAGTTGCGTGATGCGATCTTGGCGGCAGACATTGAGGATCCGGATTCATTCTTGGGCAGGGCGCAATCGGCGCTCGTTGCGATCGCTCGCGATGCGGAGTCGTTTGCCGGCCTGTACCTGCAAGCCTTGGTCGACACCGGACTTCTGCGCGAGGAAGACACGCCGCCGATCGCGGACGGCAAAGCCGAAAACATCAACTCCTTCTTCACTGTCATCGGCGGACTGCTGGGTGGAGAAACAGGGAAGGGAATCGTCGACGACGCCGCGGTGTCGCTGGCTTCGGCGAGTGACAATCTGACTGCCTTCATCGAATTGATCCGAGGCTACTACGGCCACACGCCCGACGTGACTGGGGGTGGCAGTGTCGCCGATTTCGAAGATTTTGATCGGGCACTTTCCAGTCCGACGTCCTTCGTCACGTTTACACTTCGCGCCGGTCCCCCGCCGTTGTTTGAAGCCGGCGAGATCGCCGATGAAATCGCGTTTAACCTCGACGATCTCGGCAATCAACTCGGCGATTCCACGTCGTTGACCGGCCCGACCGGCTTCGGCGACGAGAACTTTGTGCCCGTTGCGACGCCGTTGCCGTACACCGTCCGCACGACCTATGACACCGAGGCGGTCGACGCGGCGAGAGAAATCCGCATTCTGGTTCCGCTCGACGACACACTCGACGAACGCAGTTTCCAAGTCGCGGACATCCAACTGGGGAGTCGCTCGATCTCGCTTCCGGCGGCACGCCCCAATTTCGTCGGCGAATTTGATCTCACCGAGACCGACGGCTACGTGTTGCAAGTTACCGCCGGCGTGGATGCGAACACCCGTGTCGCCTCGTACTTGTTGCGGGCGATCGACGGCCGCGACGGATTGCCCCCGGTGGATCCCGCCATCGGTCTGCTGCAGCCGGGTGAGCAGGTCACCGTCGGTTTCTGGGCGGCTGCCAATAACGTGGTGGCGGCGGGCGATGTCGATCCGCTGGCAACCGGCGACGAGATCCAAATGACGGCTCGGTCAATCATCGATGGCGGGGCGGAGGTCGACAGTCGAGTTTCACTGGCAACGTTGGATGCCTTCGCGCCGACCAGTACCGTCACGACGGCCGCAATCGGCGGAAATCAATTCGAAGTCTCTTGGACCGCCACCGACGACGCCGGCGGAAGTGGCGTCGCGGCGTATTCGTTGTTGGTCTCCCGAGACGGTGGTACACGGTACCGTAGCGTGTTGTATCGGACCGATCAGACGTCGTATCTCTATCAGGCCGAACCCGGCGAGCAACCGTTGTTCCTCGTCCGCGCGATCGACAACGCCGGCAACGTCGAATCTGTCGATCAAGGCGTGCGGGTGCCACGATTGGTGCCGGAAATCAACCTCGGCAGCGCCCCGTCGGTCAGTGTGATCCAGCCCGTGGTGATCCCCAAAGCGGAGGCCCGCCCCGAAACCGTCGCTGATCGCGTGTTCGCGGAAGCCGCCTTTGGAATTCCCTCACGGACCAGCGGCACGCAGCCCAGCAAATTCACTCGCGTGATTCGCCCGTTGGCGGCAGAACGTTTTGTGACGATTCCCGGCGAAAGCGGTGCGGGGATCGGGGCGTTGGCAATGGCGGTCGGACCCGAGGGGTCGATTTATCTATCCGGTGGTGTTGGCCGGAACGAGTTGTACAAAGTGGGACAGGCTTCCAGCCTGTCATCCAACGCGCTCGACAGGCTGGAAGCCTATCCCGCGACCACGCCGATTTATGAATTGGCGTTCGATGCGTCGGGGCAACTGTGGGCGTCGACCGGTGGCGAGGGGCTGTTGCAACTAGATCCCAATACCGGCGCGGTGTTGGAGCAGATCGGGGCGGGCATCGCGCTGGGGATCGCCGCGATTCCAGGCCAGACCGCCCTGTATGTTTCCACGACCGGAGGGATCAGCCGATTCGACACGGCGACACGCAAGCTGACGCCATTCAGCGACATCCGCGTCGATTCGCTGGCGGTCGCAGCCGACGGGACATTGTATGGAACGGCCTGGCCTGAGGGGGGCGAGGTGTTGCGGTTTGATTTCCGCGGCCGCGCCGAACGCATCGCCACGGTCAGCGGCCGCGCCGAGTCGATCGCATTCGGTCCGGAGGGATCGATCCTGGAGGGTGCGCTGCTGGTCGGTCATGAAACCGAAGGCAGCGTCACCGTTCTCGACCCGCTGTCGCTGCGGCAAACTAAGATCGCAACCGGCGGCCGTGGACGTGTCGAAGGAATCCAACCCATCAGCGACGGTCGGTTCCTGGTCACGCGGGGCGACCAAGTCGACGTCTTTTTCACCGTCGCGGCGCCGCGCGTGATCCAAACGCGGATTGCCGACGGCATGAACCGCGCCGAATTGGTGTTTGATGTCGCCCTGGCCAACAACGTTTCCAGTCCCGTCGGCGGCAACAATCCTGCCAACTATGCGCTCAAGAACAAAGAGACGGGCGAGAGTGTCAATATCGGCGCGGTCCGTTACGACAAAGCCACACGGTCGTCACAGTTGCTGTTTGAAACACTCGCGCCGGCTGAATATGAGCTGACGGTGTCGTCGACGGTGGAGAGCGAGCAGGGCATCCCGATCGGGGGCAGCGGCTTCACAACAACCTTCCGCGTTTTCGAAGACGTCTCGATTTCGACCCGACTTTCGTATTCCAACACCCGCATCCACCGCGCCGATGGCACGTTGTTGTTTGACGTGATGGTTTCGAATTCGGCCGACTTCGATATCGCCGGTCCGATCAACGTGGTCTTTGACAATCTGGGCGACAACTCTGTCGTCTTCTTTGACAATGCCAATCAACCCGCCGGCGCCAACGGCTATCAAGTCATGGCGGACGGAACCGTGCTCGGGGCCCATTCGAATTCCCAGTGGCACACCGTCACGATCGCCAACCCGAATTTGTTGGATCTGAATTTCAACCCGCGAATTCTCGCCACGTTGCCGCCGAACCAGCTGCCCGTCTTCGCTTCGGTACCCGCCTTGGCGGCGACTGCGGAGACGCAATACGAATACGCCGCCGAAGCGGACGACCCGGACGGTGCAACGATCACCTACGTCTTGGCCGGCGGACCGAAAGGTGCCACCGTTGATCCGAACACCGGGGTTGTCGATTGGAATCCGGGCCGCGACGCAGCGCCGAAAGCCGAGTTCGAATTGCGAGCCTACGACGCGCGGGGGGCTTACAAACGCCAAACCTGGATCGTGGACGTGACGGGCGCCAACCGTCCGCCCGTCATCGCACCGATCGAAGACGTCTTTGCCACCGAAGGCGACTTGATCGAAGTCCCCGTCAGTGGATTTGATCCCGACGGCGACGACCTGTTCTACTTCGCCGACAACTTACCGCCGGGCGCCGTGTTCGATCCGTTCGGCCAGGCCCTGCGATGGCGGCCCGCGGGCGATCAGGCAGGTGTCTATGACGACGTGACCTTGATCACCAGCGACGGATTCGTCGAAACCAGTGTGTCGTTCCAAGTCGTGATCGCCAACAACAACGTCGCGCCGACAGTGGCACCGGTTGCGTCGCGGACGATCAATGAAGGCGACGAAATCACGTTCACCGTGTTCGCTGACGATGCCGATGGGGACGAACTGCGCTACCTCTCGCCCAACTTGCCGCCCGGGGCGTTCTTGGATCCCAATACCGGGATCTTCGAATGGACGCCGGGGTTTGATCAACACGGCGTTTATGAGCTGAACCTGTATGTGGATGATGGTACCGTCCTGGCCCAAACGCAAACGGTGCTGACGGTCAACAATCTGAATGGACAAGTTCGATTCCCGGCGATTGATCCCTTTGAAATTTTTGAAGGTCAATCGTTCCAGTTGCGCGTCGCGGCGTTCGACCCCGAATTCCCCGTTGCTCCCGTGACACCGTCGGCCAATACGCAAGACTTCTTCGTCGATTACCAGAGTTTCATCCCCGATCTCGATTACGTCGTGACGGGATTGCCCGCCGGGGCGAACTATGACGACACCACGCAGCTATTGACCTGGACACCGGGCTTTAATGATTCCGGTCAATACGACATCACGTTCCAGGCCAGCGACGATGGCGATGGAACGGGTGTGCCGACGACCGATACGGTCACGCTGTCATTGACCGTTGCCGACGCGAACTTCCCGCCGCAACTCGTCGAAGTGGCTGCGCGGTCCGTAGCCGTTGGTCAAACGCTGGACATTCCGATTTCCGCCAGTGATTTCGAAGGCGCGCCGCTGGCATTGGGAGTCACGTTCAGTGGTGCCACGCAGTTGCCGGACTTTGCAACCTTCACCGACAACGGAGACGGAACCGGATTACTGTCGCTCGCGCCGCAGCCCGGCGATCGCGATGACATTCTGGTCGCGGTGACGGCCGCGGAGACCACGGGCCCGCTGCCGCTGAAATCGACGGTCGAGTTCACGTTGCAAATCACCAGCCCGAACGAACCACCAAAATTCGCGCCGTTCTTTGATTCGGTCGCGTTGGTAGATACCGCGTTCACCATTGACTTGTTGATCAGCGATGCCGATCAAGATGCTTTGACGGTTTCCGCGACCGGTTTGCCGGCGGGAGCGTCCTTGATCGATACCGGTGTGTACGGGCGGCACAAATTCAGCTGGACACCGACCGCCGCCGACAGCGGACCGCACACGATCTCGTTTACGGTCACCGACAGCGGTAACGGCGATGACGCGCTGAAGCTGTCGGACACCCGAACGATCACGCTGAATGTGCGTGACAACAACGTCCGTCCGAACCTGGACCCGATCGGACAACAGACGATCGCCGAAGGCCAGACCCTACAGCTGACCGCGGCAGCCACCGATCCGGACAATGACCCTGTGTTCTTCAAGGCGGGCTTGGTCGTCGGTGGCGTCGTCGGACAGTTGCCCGGCGGTGCGACGTTTGACGGCCAAACCGGGCAATTCCGCTGGACGCCCAATCAATCCCAGGCGGGAACCTATCGGATTCGCATCACCGCCAGCGACGGTGCCGGATCGCGCAGCGAAGACGTTCTGGTGACGGTGACCAACACCAATCAGCCACCGACGCTGAGCACCTTGCCGCGACTGTTCACCCGTGAAGGCGATCAGTTGCTGTTCACACTCTCGGCGGGCGATCCCGATGGCGAGACGCTGATCTACAGCTTTGACGGCGTGGCACCGAACGGATTCAATTTCGATCCCGCCGGCCGAACAGTGATTTGGGATGTCGACTTCGATTCCGCCGGCAACTACACGTTCCCGTTTAGCGTGACGGATCCCTCGGGCGCGACGGACTCCGTCGATGTCTCCGTCACCGTGTCGGGAACGAATCGTGATCCCGTGATCACCGCGCCCCAATTGCGGAACGCGCAGATCGGCAGCTTGTTGGAAGTCCCGATCAGCGCGACCGATCCCGATGGGGACGCGATCACACTGACCGCGAGTGATTTACCCGCCGGTGCGACGCTGGACGCGGATGACGTGATCCGCTGGACCGCGGCCAGCTTCCAAGCCGGCACGTTTACGGTGCGATTGACGGCGGACGATGGAGAGACAACCACGGTCCGACCGCTGACCATTGTCGCCTCGTTGGAGCCGGCCGGTCCCAAGGTGCAAGTCATCACAACACCCAGTTTTCCGGCCACGCCGGGACAACCGATCACGATCGAACCGATCGCCGATAGCGACGTCGAAGTTTCCAGCACCACGTTGTCCATCGATGGCACGCCGGTAGCGCTCAACGCCCTCGGACGCGGAACCTTCATCGCGAACGCTCCAGGACGATTCACGGCGACGGCGGTGGTGACCGATGCCGAAGGCCGCACCACGACGATCACCAAGCCCATCTTCGTGCGTGATCCGAGTGACTTCGCCGCTCCGGTGATCGAGGTGTTGCAACTGGCGCCTCCCGTGTTCACCGAACCGCGGGATCTGATCGTCAACATCTCCGACACGGGACTGGCCGAGTACCGGATCGAACTGGTGCCGCGAGGCGGCGGGGCGGCGCGGCTGATCGGTTCGGGCACAACCAGCATCACGGAAAACGTCGAAGTCGATCCCGCAAAATTTGCCAACGGTTTTTACACCTTGCGAGTCACGGCGAGTGATTTCGGCGGATTGACGTCGACGTTCAACCATGACATCGAAATCAACTCCAACGATAAATCGGGGGCACTGTTTGAAACGGCGACGGATTTGTCGGTGACGCTCGGGGGAATCAGCGTTCCGATCACGCGGATTCATGATTCGTTGACGATTTCTGCGGCGGATTCCACCTTCGGCACCCGTTGGACACTGCCACTGCTGGATCCACAATTGTCGCTGGACCTGGGGCCTGATTCCGGCGACGCGTTTGCGGCGATGACCGACGACGCGAGAATCTACATCACACTGCCCGACGGACAACGCGTCGGATTCAGTTTCGCGCCGGCGGAGACCTCCTCAGGCAGCATCACCACCTTCGCACCCGCGTGGCAAGCCGACGCGGGAGTCAATTGGTCACTCGAAAGCTTCAACGCCAACCTGCGCACAGCGGGTTCGGGCTACTACGTCGTCGGCAGCGGTCTTCCCTACAGCCCAACGCTCGTCCCCGCCGGCGACACCGTCTTCACCCTCACCTCCCCCACCGGCACTCAGTTTGCCTATTCTTCCAAAAAGGTGTCGGACACCTTTTTGCTGGGGCGGATCACGGCGGCCGATGGGAGCACATCGCTGCGGGTGACCGACAGCGGGATTGTCGCGCCGAGCGGGGAGCGATTGACGTTCGTTCGTGATGGCGAGGGGCGGATCAGCGAACTGGTGGGGCCGACGGGCGACCATCTTGTTTACCGCTACGATGACGACGGTCGATTGGCGTCTGCGATCGACGCGTCGACGGGTGACCGGACGTTCTACGGCTATGACAAAGGGGCGAGATTGACCACGATCAGCCCCGATTCGGCAGTCGGTCAGTCGATCACGTACGACGTCGACGGCGCGGTCGCGTCGATCGCGACGATTCAGCCGCACCTCGGCGGCACGCGGCAAATGCTGTCCGCCCCGATCACGGGTACACTGGGAAGTGATGCGGACAGCTATGCGTTCACGATCACCGCAGGCGAATTGCGCAGCAGTCCCAGCGGCGGAATCACGATCGGAGTGGATGTCGATGGTGCGGCCGGCCAAATGGTTGGGCTGACCGCCGGCACGAGTGTTGTCGACGGCACGCGGACGATCAACACGTTCACATTCAACGAACCGGGAACGTACCGGTTGAACGTGACGGGCACGGCCAACCAAAGCTACACGGTCGAACTCTATCTGGTTGGTGATCTCAACGGCGACAACCAGGTCGACAGCGATGACAGCACGGCGTTTGCATTCGCGTTGGGAAGCACTTCGGCGGAGCCAAACTACGACGCCGCAGCCGATAGCGATCGTGACGGCGACGTGGATGCCGTCGACCGCAGCGGTTTGGAATCCATGTTCGGCTTCGTCGCCAACCGCGCGCCTGTGGTGACATCGGCGACGCTTGAAGTCCGCGGCGGGGCTCCGTTCATTCTTGATACGCAAACCGTCGTCCAAGACTCGGAAGCGGATCGGACGTTCCTCATGGAGTCACCTCGGGACGGAGCGGTTCGAATGATCGGCGGAGGGCTGGTGGAAATTGCAGGAACGGCGACAACGGTCAACCTGGTCGGTGATGACGGACTTCTTCAGGGTTCGCCGATTAGTTTTCCGCTTCAGGTCGTTTCGGTCGACTACGTCCGGTTGGAACTGTCGCGGCGAGATCCGGTGCTTACCGGTGGTCAGTCCGCGCGTCTGAACGTGATCGGGATCCTTGAGGACGGTTCGAAGGAGTTGGTTCCGTTCAGTGAGATCACGTATGCGACGTATGATCCTTCGATTGCCTCGATTACGGATCGTGGCTTAGTGATCGCCGGAGGTCACGGGACAACCACGTTGACCGCGACGGTGGGGGGCCTGACGGCCGCGACGGCGGTCGAAGTCGGTGCGAAGGAAGAACGTATTCTTTCCGTCTTTCCTGAGACCTACACGCTCGGCGTCGGCCAAACGCGGCAGTATCAGATTCGAGAGATTCAAGCGGGCGGAGCCGTCGATCTGGCGGCTGAGGATGACTCCGTGTACGTCGTCTCTGACCCGACGGTCGCATCGATCGATGCAGCCGGCTTGCTGACGGCGCTCGCCGAAGGGGTTACGGAAGTCACCGTGCAGTCGCGTGGGCGAAGTTTCGTGACGACGATCACGGTCGCGTCTCCGCAAACCGGCGTTGTCACGGTGAACAGCGACGGGGCTTTGATTCAGGGCGATGGAATCGAGATCGGAGTTCCACAGGGTGCCTTCCTGGATGACGTCCAAATCGAAGTCAATTCGGTCGACTTGTCCGCGTTTCCGTACCAACCGCCGACAGGGTGGACGGGCGTGATGGGGGTCGATATCAATACGCAGGGAATCGATGCCGAACATGCCTTGAGTGTGGCGATTCCGGCCCCCAACGGTTCGGTTGCCGGCGAGCCGCTCTACCTGTTCCAACCGGCCGACTTTGAGTTCGCCGACGGCCGGGTTGATTCCGCGTGGCTGTTGATCGATTCGATGGTCATTGGCGATGACGGGATGGCCCGTACGACGTCGTTGCCCAACATCGGTGCCGCAAACCGACGCTGGGCGGGCGGGGGAGTCACGCCCAAGCCGACGCTGGGCGGTGCCATGATGGTTGCATCGCCGGGGTCCATCGTCGGCTTGGTTGCTGCGATCAGTGACCTCGCGCTTCGCGAGAAGACCTACAACAACTTCGCATCGAAGCCGCCCGGTTATCAAAGCATCACTCAAATGGATGGGACCGGCGACTTGGGCGGGTCCGATAGCTTTTATGTGTTCCCTGGCGTTGACTTCGATTTTCTGGTGCCGGCGATTCCCGACTTCCCGTACCGGCTCGGCTTCCATGCGGCGCAGGAAGACGGACTGTTCACCATCGGCGAAACGCAGGTCGAGGTGGCGGCGGGTGAGACGGCAGGGGTGGTGGTGCCGCTGAAGCCACGCGTGATCGTGTCGGGACCCAAACCGCCCAGCATCATCGAAGCGAAGGTGACGTTCGGCAGTGGTGACGTTGTTACCGGTCCCCGTTTGGAGTTGAAAGTCCAAGATCTATTCGTCCCCAACCCCTTTTCACAAGCCTCTGATCTCGGCAACGAATTGGACGACGTATTCGTGACCATCGAAATCGGCGGTCGAGATACGTTCGACACCGAAGGGAATCCCTTGGCGATCGGCGGAAAGGATGTGCAGATCGAGGGAGAGCGGTTGTTCATGGAAGGGGAGAATCTGATCGTCGAGATTCCGCCACACGCCATGCTGGGCGGATCGACCGTCACGATCTCACGTCCGATGGATTTGCCGTTGGATGGCAAATTCGGGAGCCAGGTGTTTACCAGCAATCCCGTGAAACCGATCGGAGACGGTCGCTACGGGTTTTCGTTGTCGGCCGCCGACGACACCGTCACGGTCTTTGATTTGGCCAACATCGCCGAGGACGAACAGGGAAATCCTGTCAAGCGGCAGCCCGAAGTCGTCGCCGAGATTTTCTTGGGTTCGTTGAACCCGGAGCGTAGTGGTGATCGACCCGAATCGCCTCGAAAGAGCGTGACGACACCCGATGGAACTCGGCTGTATGTCTCGCTTCAACGCGGCGGTCGCGTCGCGGTGATCGATGCGGTGGCGTTGCAAGAGATCGACTTGGTTCCCGACGACGAGAACGATCCGACTACGCTCGGCGTACAAGCCATTGAATTGCCCGAGGGAGCTCACCCGTTTGACGTGGTGACGGATCCGACCGGCCAGTATCTCTACGTCAGCGATTACCAACGGAGTAGCGTCTACGTCATCGACATTGATCCGTTCTCGCCCTATTTCCATCAGTTGCGAGGGACGCTGGCGATCGGCACCGGTGTGATCGACGGAGCCACCTACGGCAGACTCGGGTTGCGAGGTCTGGCGGTCAGTTCGGATGGGCAGCGGCTGCATATTGCCGCTCCGGCGCAAGACTTGTTCCGCACCGCCGCCGGGCTGAAAGGGGCCGTTTTGACGGTCGACCTGACGCCGCTGCGCGAACAAGCTCGACCGACGGAGACGGAATCATCCGAGCAGGAGGACGAGGAGGAACGAGAGGGACCGCCGCCGCTTCCGCTCGTGTTCGATACCAACCAACCGGAGGCCGTGGTCGCGGTCGGTCCGGGGCCATTCGAAATCACCACGACCAGTGATCCAGATGTCATTCTGGTCGCCGACCGGATCGCCGACAACTTGGCCGTCGGCGTCCTGCGCCGAGAGGTGTCTCAAGACGGGATCGCCGAAGTCGTGCCGGAGTTCATCTCGGTCGCCGACTTCGGTATCATTCCACGGTTGAGTGAGGGACGCGACACACAGGCCTTCGCAGTCAGCAACGCCCAGAGCGTTGCCTTCGTTCCCGAGAACGCTTTCCAAGATCTGCTGAAGAACGAGGAGGAAGGCATCTCGGGCGAGCATCCGGCCTACGCCTTGGTGCTCGGCTACAACGCCCAGAAAATCGGTGATCCCAAGAAAGATCCGGCTCTGGCGCCATTCTTCACCTACAACCCGCTGGCAGAATTTCCAGCTGGGCCGGGCTCGGAGGAGACGGTGCTACGGACCATCACCGTACCGGTCGGCGCCGGCGGAAGCATCGGAATCATTCGCAACCCGCTCGGCAACCGCAACGATATCCTGGACAAACCTCGGATCGTTGCGGCGACCAGCCCGATTCAATTTGGATTCCCCGACGACTTGGCCGTTTCGTTCGCCACCGGTGTGGTGATCGCTCCCTACCAGGCGATCGATTCAGTGTTCGCCTATGACCTGGCCAACATGATCGGGTTGATCGAACAGCAGGTCGACAAGGACCCACCGCTGCGCAGTTGGAGCCAAATCGGGGAAGACCCGGCGGCTTCGACTGACGAATTGAATCGCATTTTGCGCGGTCCCTTGTCGACCGTCCCCATCGATGCGATCTATCCCCACGTGGCGATCGCGGCGGACTATCGTTACTTCGATACCGAAGATGACACGGGCACCCGTTTCATCGGCTACGGTGTCCCGCCGGTCAGCATCTTTGACGACGACCCGAATACCTACGCGCCGCTCACGGTCGATCGGTTGCCACGGGGAGTCGCGGCGCAACCGAAGATCGAGGGGCAACTCATCCAACTGACGCCGACGCCGTTCGGCCACACGCCGAGCTTGCAGGCGTTTCCCGGAGAAGGCCTGGCCGTCGAGACGGGGAATTTCTCCGAGGCCGAAGTCCACACCGGCGCGCTTCGCGAAGGGCATATTCTGGCATCTTACCATTCGCAGGGAGAGGATCGTGCGCTCAACTTGCGGTATGACTCATTGCGTGCCGAGCCGAGAACGTTGCAGTATTTCCAGGTCGGTAACCTGGACGCAATCGACACCGCCGAAGGTGATTTGTTGAGCGTTCGGATGGTAGCCGTCGGCGGTGAAATTCGCGTGGAGCCCAAAGGGGTTGATGCAGACGGTCCGCTCCGCGGTTCCGGGTTGCAAGGCAACGAAGCGATCTTCGGAATCCCCGTCGCATTTCCCGACACCGGGTACGGGGCCGGAATTCCCATCGACTTCACCGATGCACCGACAGGCCTTTACACGCTGCAAATCGAAGCGGGAATCCTTAAACAAACGGGTTCGAGCTATCAACTCGGAACGGCGATCACACAGACTGAACCTTTGGTTGTCGTCAACGGAATCGACAGTCCGTTTGGTGCCGGATGGGGCTTGGAAGGCTGGCTTCGCATCTATCCGGGCGACGGCGGTGTCGCGCTGGTCGACGGCGGCGGCACCGAGCAGGTCTTCTTGCGACCCGAAGAATTCGGTCAGCCCTTCACACCCTTGGTTCCCGATCACTCCCAGTTATTCCAGGACGAAGACGGGATGTACACGCGTCGTCTGTTGGACGGCACCGTGCAGGTGTTTGACAAGGAAGGCCGGTTGTCCGTGCTGCGGGATCGAAACGGCAATGAAACGGTGTATCTGTATGACGGCGACAATCTGACGAAGATCGTTGATCCCGTCGGACTGGAGACGAAGTTCGAATACGTCGGCGATCGTGTCTCGCGAATCATCGATCCGGCCCTACGGGTCACCAAGTTGTTCTACAACGAAAATCGGCTCACGGAGATCGTGGATCCCGATGGGACCAAACGTACGTTTGAGTATGAGCCGCGAGTCGCCTATGAGGACTTCGAAGAACGTCCTTTCGAGAACCTGATCACGGCTCAAACACACAAACGCGGAAACGGTGATCCTGACGGGCCGGGTGAGACCGCCAGCGGATTCCGTGAAACGTATCAATACGACGCATTCGGTCGTGTGCGGAGCGGGACGCGTGTCGACCAGAGGGAATTCACCCTCGAGCCCGCTCAAATCGTCGGCGCAGAATTGCCCAATGTGTTCTCCGAGGTTGATTCGGCGCCCCTGTTGACCGTTCTCGCTGAACAAGAAAACGTCGACTCGACCGAAGACATTATCGGTGCCTGGTGTGGGGCTTCGGCCGAAAGCGACCCCAATGAAATGGTCACGCGCTACACCGCTGTCGCGAACTACACCGATTTTGATGGAGACCTCCATGAATACCAAATGGATGGATTCGGATCTCTTGTCCAAGAGACGAGCGACGATGAAGAGCGTTTTCAATTCGCCCGCCGCCCGGGCAACGGCGTCGTCATCGCACAAATCGCGCCGGGCGGATTGGTGACCTGTTTCGAGCGGGACATCTTCGACAACGTGACCAAGATCACGGAGTTCCCCGAAGGTCTGCAAGGGCCAAAAGCGATTCAGGAATTCCGATACGATCACACGAAAGCAAACCAGCTGGAATACCGCAAGGATGCGGTAGGAAGAACCTGGGACTATGTGTTGGACGACAACGGAAACGCGGAACAGGTGACGGTAAGCGATCCCTCTCCGCCGGTCGGAAGTCCCGCGAGTGCGACGACCAAGACGGAGTACTACGCTGACTCCGGTTTGGTCAAGAAGCAGACCGACGGTAAAGGCAATGCCATCAATTTCACGTACGACGGTTTCGGACGACTGAAGACTATCGTCTACGACGACGGGACAGCGCGTTACGAGTACGACGGCAACGCCGGCAACATCAGTCAGCTCACCGACTCTGCCGGCGACGTACTGCAGTTCACCTATGATGATTTGAACCGCATGCTGACGACCAGTTACGACGACGCGGACGGCGCAACGCACACAGAGACGCGACGCTACGACGCCGAAGGAAACCTGCGTTCGGTCAGCGACTTCAACAACAGACTCACGACCTACGCATACGATAACCTTGACCGTCCGATCGAGAAGATCGAAGACGCCAACGCTCTGGCCTACGAAACCGTTTTCGCTTACGACACATCCGCATCCATCCCGTATGCGATCGAAACCGGCGTGGGATACGAATATCGCCTCGTCAAAAATCCTCGTGGGCATTGGACGGCTGAGGTGTTTGACGAGGATGGCAATCTGGTCTTTGAATACGACGAATTGGGCCGGAAGGTCGAACACAAGTACAACGACGACAACCATCGGATTCAAACGAAATTGCCCAGTGGAGCGGTCATGGTGTTCGCTCCAGACCGCCTGGGCCGAAATCGGTCCGTGTCGGGGCCGACGAACGAGAAAACCGAGTTCAAGTACGATCTCGTCGGACGCATCACGCGCGAAGAAATTCACAACAATACGTCCGGCAATCAAGTCACATTGTTCGATTACAACCTGTTCGATCAGGTGGCGTTGCAGGTCGATCCGGAGGAAGTCCGTCATGTCCGTAAGTACGACGCGGCCGGGAATCTCACCGAGGAGATCACCGCCGAAGGGACCTCAATGGCTTATGTCATCACCTATGACTACGACAGCCGCAATCGCGTGAAAGAGATGGTCGACGGTGGTGTTGCAACGACCAAATACGAGTACTTCGGTGATAGCACGCTCAAGAAGGTGACCAACGACCGTCTCGGCGAAACGACGTTCGTCTATGACGCGCGTGACCAGGTGATCGAGGTCAATGACGCTGAGAATTTGGTGACCCACTACTTGTATGACGGCAATTCGAATCTGGTCGGCATCGTCGATGCCCGCGGCAGCGGAAGGTCCGATACCGAGTACCTTACGAAATTCGAATACGACGGCGTCAATCGCCAGACGAAGATTACGACTCCCTTGGGACACGTGACAAAGCAGGGCTATGACGGCGGAGGGAATCTGGTGACCGTCGTCGGTCCCCGTGCGGCAACTGTCGGCGAAGAGGCGGCGACGACAACATTCGTCTTTGACGCAGCCGGCAACCTCACTGAAATCTCCGAACCAGAGGACCGCGTCACGAAGTTTACGTACAAGGTCAACACGAACTTCATCGAAACCGAAGAGATCTACGACGGGCAGCAATTGCTGCGTCGGACGCGATACGTGCCCGATCATTCGGGGCGAATCCTACAGTCCATCGACGGAATCGGTCAGACGACCGTTTACACCTACGATCAAGTCGGCAACATCGTCCGCATCCGAGACGACCGCGGAGCCGACCACGCCACGAAGTTCGTGTACGACAAGTTGAACCGAGAAACCTCTCGAACGCTGGCTTCCGGTCTGCCGGAAAGGGCGACGTGGACGACAAAGTACAACGCACTCGGACTTGTTGACGAGACGGTCGATGCGGTCGGACTCAAGGTGGAGTACGACTATGACTCGTTGCTGAACCTGGAAAAGAGGACCACCGGTGGCGAGCTGGAAGAGAAATTTGTCTACGACACGCTCGGATTCCTAAAGTCCTACACGGATCCCCGCGGGGATTTTTACCAGACCAAATACTTGCCGGATCAGGCCGGTCGCGTCGAAAAAATCGAAGGTGTATCTGGGACGCCGATCGATCCGAAACCGTACACCGTGATGATGGACTACGACAACGTCGGCAACTTGCTCTCGGTGTCGGATCGGCGAAGCACGTCCATTGAGACGACCTACACCTACGATGCGGATTCGCGGCGTGTGACCGAAACCGATCCCGAAGACCACACGTACAACTTCGCCTTTGACGAGGCGGATAATCTGATTGCCATCACCGATCCACGAGGGGAAGCGGGCGACGTCGACTTCACAACCCTCTTCAGCTACGACCTGCTCAATCGCCGGACGGGGGTCAAGCAACCCGGCGTGGGTAGCGCCTGCACGGTCTACGACGCCGTCGGGCAAGTGGTGATGGAAGTTGGCCCCGGGGCAGGATTGAGCGATTGCAGCAACGCCGACAATGCGTCTTCGCACACGACGGTCTACCAATACAACGACGTCGGTTACCTGGAAAGGGTCACCGACGCCGAAGGCGGCGTACAACAGTGGAGCAATTTCGACGCCGTCGGCAATGCTCGGACCTACGTCGATGTCCGCGGTTTCATGCACACTCGTATCTACGACGGGCTCGAGCAGATCAAACAGGAAACCCACCAAAGCGGTCCTGACGGCCAAGAGACGGTGACCGAGACCTACCGCTACGATGCGATGGGGAAACTTCACGAGTACACCGACCCGCGTGGATCTGACTACAAAACGACCTTCCAATACGATAGCCTGCAGCGTCTCGAGACGATCAGCCAGGCGGTTGTTGTCGGCGGCGGTACGTTGTCCGAAGTCCGCGACTATGACGAAGTCGGGAATTTGATCTCGATCCAAGACCCGCGTGGGGAGTACTACACGACGCGGTTCAGCTATGACGCGGATGGACGAGTGGTGAAGGTCGAATCGCCAACGGGGACGCAGGAGCTACCGGGTGAAGTGGCCGTGACGACGCGCCAGTACGACGTCGCTGGGAACCTGACGGCCGAGTTTGATGGACGCGGCGTGTCCTATGCGACCCGTTACGAGTATGACGATGTGGGCAGACTCAAAAAACTCATTCGCCCGACCGGGTCACCGAGCACGCCGGGGCCGGACGCGACCACCGAGTTTGACTATGACAAAGCCGGCAACGTCGAACGGATCGTTCACCCGAGGTCCGACGATTCAGGAACGTCATACGAATCGACGTTCTTGTACAACGGACGAAACGAGCTTGTCTACTCGATCGATGCAAATCAATACCGCGACAACTTTGATTACGACGACGCCGGGAACCTGAAGTCGTTGGAGCAGGTCAGCGGAGGGCAAACGGCGACCCGGACGACGACGTTCGAATATGACGAGCTGAATCGTCTGCGTTTCGAGCGACTCGGCCAAAGGGAAACCGAATACACCTACGACCCGCTGGGCAATCTGCTCACGGTCGCCGGCCCCTTTACCGATTCCGACGGAAATCCGCTGACGAGCACCTACACCTACGATGCGCGGAACTTCGTCTCCAGTTTCACCGATGCCGAAAACCAAAAGACGAAGTTCGTCAACGACGCGGTCGGCAACGTCATCACGGAAGTCGATCCGCGGGGGGACTATTACACAACAACGAGGACCTATGACGGCATCGGTCGGATGATCGCCACGTCGCAACCGACCGGTAGCGAGGACTCTCCCTCGAGTCCCGTCGTGACAGAATTTGAGTACGATGGAGTCGGCAACCTGACCAAGTTGATTGATCCGCGCGGCGAGTCCTTTGCGACCGAGTACACCTTCGGCGCACGTGGATTGCTGCTTGAGCGTGACATGGCCGGCGGTCTCGAAAATGCGATTGAACGCGTCGTCGAAAGCATGGAGTACGACACGGCCGGGAATCTGGTGAAGTTAATCGATGCCCGCGGGGAGGCGTCCGCGACCACCTACGACTACGACTTCCAAAACAATCTGTCGTCCATCACCTATGCGGCGGCAGAGAACAAGCCGGGAGCGCTCGTCGAACGATTCGAATATGACGCGTCGGGGAATCCGACCAAGCATTTCACGCTCTCCTCCCCCAACAAGGCGGCGACGTTCCAATACGATGCCAACGGGCGATTGATCGAAAGTGTTGATGCCGCCGATCAGGTAACCACATTCGTTTATGATCGGTTCGGGAATACGGTTTCGCAAACCGACCGGTTGGGCACGACGACCTTCGAGTACGACGAACTCGATCGGATGACGAAACAAGTCGACGCGTTGCTGTACGAGACGAATTACGGCTATTCCGAAAGTGATACCATGATCGTCGTCAGTGACGCCGATGGCACTCTGCGCCAGACGGAACTGGATGGCGTCGGACGCGTCGTCCGGAACGTCGATGCCGCCGGGACCGCTGCGACATACCGGTATGACGAAGTCGGCAACGTGATCGAAGCGATCGATCGACGCAACGCGATCACTCGAACGGATTATGATGCGAGGAATATGCCGTTGAAGGTCGTGGAGGCGACGGGTTCGGACGTGGAACGGACTCGAACGTTCGCCTATGACGTGCTCGGGCGATTGAAACTGGAAACCGATCCACGGGGCGAGTTCTTCCGCAAGGAATACAGCTACGACAACCTGGGGCGGTTGGTGGAGCTGAAATTGCCCAGCGGAACGCCGGATCATCCCGGTCCGTCCACTCCCGGCGAAGACGGACTGGTTCATCAATGGAGCTACACACCGAGCGGCCAACTTGATTTCGAAATTCCGGCACGCGGCGATGTGTTTCGCATCGACTATGACTACGACTCGTTCGATCATCTGATTTCGCAAACGTCTCAGGTCGGCACGGTTGCTGATCAGCAAACGGTCACCGAAACGTTTGTCTTTGACACGTCCGGGCGACTGCGTTCGCAAACCGACCTTTCCGGTTTTGAAAAGAAGTTCGAATACGATGTCGTCGATCGCTTGAGTTCGGTGACGTATGTCGCCGGCGGATCAGGTACGGATCGGACGTACAATTGGGACTACGAGGATACGGCGGAAGGTTACCGAGCGATTCAAAAGGGGCCCGGCGAGATCGTGGTCGGGCAAGTCGATTATGACGCCCTCGGACGTGTCAGCCGAGAATATCAATTGGGCTCGCAGCCGCGCCAACTCACCTACAAACCGCGAGGGCAGGTCGCGACGGAAATGATGGGCGACCTGACCACCACGTTCAACTACGACACCCGTGGGAATCTCGCCAGCGCCGAGGATTCCGATGGGAATGTGACGCAATACGTCTTCGACGCGGAGGGGAATCTGACGTCACGAACCGACCCGGGGCTGGCCACGCCGCACACCTGGGCGTACGACAACCTCGGACGCGTTTTCTTGGAAACGACGCCGGACGGTTCCGCGACACAATTTGAACATGGCGCTTCTGATTTTGTGCTCTCGGTGAAAGACGCGGCGGGCAACGTGACGACGTACGATCGCGATATCGCCGGACGTGTCTGGGCGGAAACGACGGAATTCGGCGAGCGGACGTTCTTCCGTGATCAGGCCGGCAACATCCTGACGCAGACCGACCGGCTCGGTCGTGTGATCGAACGTGACTTCAATGGGCTCGATCGCGTCGTCCAAGAGCGATGGTTAGACGAAACCAACAGCCTGGTCGATACCCTTGAATATTCCTTCACCCCCGACGGCCTGCTTGCGTCGGCAGACGATGGCAACTCGCTCGTCACCCGCGACTATTCGCAAGACGCGTTTCGACGTGTGGTTCGGGAAACGGTTGACTACGTCCCCGGTGTTCCCGAAACCACGCTGTCGGTCGGCTACGACACGCTCGGCAGACGCGATCAGAGTCGCGTGGATCTCGGTTTCAACAATGCGTTTGTGAGCACGTATCAATATCTCGATCCTCTCGGTCGGTTGAGCCAAATTTCGCAGACGGGGCCGGACGTGACGTCCAAGTCCGTCAGCTACTCCTATGCCGACGGTTTGGATTTGCCTGAAGTGATCACGCGTACGGCCGGTGGCGGTTCCTCGGTGAACGTGGTGTCGCAGTTCACCTACGACGCCCGCGGTTTGATCGACACGCTCGCACACAGCGGTTCGGAATCGATCAACAATTATGACTTTGATTTTGACGCGGCGGGGCGATTGGAGCGTCGCGAAGGCAGGTTTGATACCGCGGCGTTCACTTACGATGACGCCGGTCAACTGCTCACGGTGACCCATACCCAGGCCGAATTGGCGGCCGAATCCTACGACTATGCGAGCAACGGAAATCGCCAGTCGGCATCCAACGTGTCGGGCCCCTTCGTTTACGAGGGACAGAACCGGCTGGCCTCCGACGGCACACGGACCTACAGCTACGATCCCGAAGGGAACTTGATCGAAGTCATCGTGATCGCCAGCAACGAACGGACGACGTTCGACTATGACCACCGAAATCGATTGGTGAGCGTCGTTCAACGTGATGTCACCGGCGAAATCGTTCGTACCGTAGAGTTCCAGTACGACGCGTTGGACCGCCGGATCGGCGTGACCACCGATGACACGCCAACCGGTGGCGAGGTGCGGGAACAGACGTTCGTTTATGACGGACAAGACGTCGTGTTGGAGTGGCTGGACATCGACTCCGCCGGCGCGGCACTGGACGCCGTGAACCTGCACGGTGTGGGCACCGACGAAATCCTTGCCAGCGACTATGGCGGCGGCACGATGTACTGGATGCTGCCGGACAACAACGGCACGATTCGTGACGTGGCGAGCCGGGACGGCCAACTCGCCAACCACGTCACACTCGATTCATTCGGCAACGTGATTGCGGAAACGGACGATTCGATCCCTGTCCGATTCCTGCTGGCCGGTCGTGAATACGATGAGCAGATCGGTCTGTACTACATGCGTGCCCGCTACTACGACCCGGCATCAGGGCGGTTTTTGAGCACCGATCCGCTTGGCCCTCTCGAAGGAGACATCGCGACCTACCGGTACGCGTTTAACAGCCCGACGACGTTTTCGGATCCGACGGGGTTGAGTCCGGGTTCACAACCGTATCCGTGGGCGAGGCCGTTTTACATCGGCGGCGGCGGTGAGAACGCTTCGGGAGCCGAATTCTTCTTTAACGTCGTGCTCAATTTGCCGGGCGCTTTGATCAACGTCGGCACCGACATCGTTCGCGAGTTGGCAGGACTTATCGTCGATCCGATTCTGGTGCTCGCCCAAACGGGATATCGGGCCGCTGCAGGACGTCCCTATACCGATGCCTACGTCGGAATCGGGCGTATGATTCCGTCGTTGGCGAGCGGCAATTTCGAACCGCTTAAACCGCTTGCCTTCATCGCCGCCAGCGGAGTCGCCGGTGCCACACGCGGCGCCGTGACCGGATCCGCGGCCGGCGGGGTGGGGGCGCTTCCCGGAGCCGTCGCCGGGTTCCTCACCGGCGCTTTGTACGGAGGCGTCGTGTTGGGGCTGGGGATGGGCGGCTACGAAACGATTCAGGGGATTCAGGAGGGCGATGCAAGGCGAGTCGCCAACGGGGTGGTGACCGGATTCGTCTCGCTGATCGGGGTGCGGTCGATTCCGAAGCTCGAGCCGATCGTCGCCAATCGGGTGGCCGCCTTCCAAAAAAATCTTGCTCGACCGGGCAGCAAGCCGAAGCGGAACACGCCGGTTGAAACAGCAGAGGTCGCTAAGAAAACGAATAAGTCCGCGTTCTCCGAGCCAGGTGCCGGGCAGTTTGAGGGCGTCCAGATGTCCGGGATTGGAGACTTGACCACCGCGGAGTTGACCAGTGCCATCAAGGTTGCCAAGGAGTTTGATGAACCTCTGCTGTTCACCGGCAGTGTTGTCGAAGGACGGCGTCGAAATTTCAGTGCCTTGACCGCCGAGGGGAATCGCTTTCCGCTGAAGGACAAAGCCCCAAAGGGAACACCGAAGGCGCAAACGCGTAGCGATTTGGACATTGCCGCAAACGGCAAACCGGCCGGGTTGCGTGAAGCGTTGGTCCGGGAGTTTGATGATTTCGATGGATTCCTGATCAACCGATCGAGCAAAGCGAGTTCGGCCGCAGCTGACGAGACGGCAAGCTTTCTCCGCGTCAATCCCGACGGAAGTCTGGAGATTTTCCCGCCAGCGAGGGCGAAGACGGCTGGCGGTTCGACAACGTCCACCATCAAGTTGTCGCCCGAGGCAGCCAAACGCGTCACGGTTCATTCGACGCGCGACGGACTCGCTTCGGTGAAGTCGCTGCAGTCGGGGACTGCCAACGCACGTGCGACCGCGAAAGTCCAGAATCCTGGACCGACGAAAAATCCGCCGCCGGCAAAACAACCACCGGGACTGGGCGATACGGTGGCGAGAAATCCGAACGCGAGTCCGCCCAATGCGGTCGCCAAATCCAATCCCTCTCCGCCGCCCGCTCGAAGCACGGCCAGCCCGACCGCAACCCAGAACACGCCCCAGGTGAACAACCCGGTCGCATCGGCTCAAGCCAACCCGTTCAGGTCGGTCGGCAAGAGTGAACTGGCGCAGTTGGACGAGGCGTTGAGCGTCATGCGGCAGAAGCAAGCTGCAAACGCACCTCCCTTGCAGTCACGTTCCGGTGCGCCTGGATTCGGCGAATTCGATGACCTGCTGCGAAATGCCGAGCAGCAGGTCCTCAATCGAAGCAGTTTTGCCGACTCGTTTTCGTCAACACGTCGGCTACCGTTTGAAGACCGCGCCTTCCTCAACGCACTCAACAAAGAGGTTCCGCGGTTCAAATTCCAGTCGCTTCCGCAGCTCGCCCAGATCAACGAGCAAATCGCCGGACTGAGTCGAAACTTTTTCCGTACCGAAGCGAGGATCAATCGGACGAGGGCACGCGCCCTCGATTTCTTTGGCGAGGAAGTACTCCGTCAGGCTGACGATTTTGCATCAAAGGGAGGTTTTCCCGTGGGGCTGGCCGAACCGTTTTCGGACGCCGCCATCGTCGTCGGTCAACGGCTTTTAGACCTCAATCGGCGAACCGCCTCGTTGGCGAAGCAAAGCGCCGACTTAATCTTAAAGCGACAAACCGCGGTGGTCGATTTCGTCAAGAATTCGGTCGGGCGCAACTTCTTTGAAATCCGGGACATCACGCTGCGCCGGCAACTCGGTGTCGACGACGCCCTCCTGGGGGCGGCCGAACAAGCGGATCTGTCGCGCGTCTTGGCGGTCTTGGATGACTTGCTTCCCGGTCATAAACTTTTTCTCGAGTCAGGCCAGACGTACGGCCCGATTCTGCCGGAGGGATGGGAAAGCCCATCTGCTTCGTCGGCAACGACTGCTGCAATCAACGATGCCCCCATCTCCGTTGATGACGCCGCCATGCCGGAGCTGGAGGCGATCGCGCGATATGCCGCAGACGCCTTCTCCGAAGTGGTCCTTCCCGGGCGTCTGGACCAAGTGATCGATGGCATCGAATTCCGTTGGGACGATTTGCCCAAAGGACAACTCGGATTCGGGACCTGGCAAATCGACGGAGATGATCGACGATTCATCATTACCGTCGATACGGATGCCGACGGCCGAGGTTGGTTCGTCGACGAGACGCCGTGGGAAGATTCCGAGTTCGACGAAGACGGCCGCATGTTCGATTCTGAATCACCCTACGATCTTGTCACCGTTCTCGCACACGAACTCGGACACGCGCTCGGTTTCGGAAGCGTCTACACTGAATTTGTCCGATACGTCGAGGAGGATTCCGGCAATCGGTACTTTATCAGCAACGACGATGCTTATCTGTTGGATACCACCGGCAATGAGCTGGATCCGACAGTTCACGGTCAGGCACTCATGTCCGCATCGCTTGAGCCCGGCCGGAGGAAACATCTTGCACCCGCCGACCTGGCCATCTTCCAAACGCTTTATCGCGATTCAGACGGTTCGCGGGTGGCGGGCGATTCGGCTCTGCACCTTCACACCGCGCAGCATGCCGGGGATCACAGCGGATTCGTCTTGATGGCGTCGCAGATCGTGGAAGACCTGCAGTCGGTTCCCGCAGTCGGATTCACGAACGAAGACTTTGCCGTTGGAGATGCCTCGGCGGACGAATTCGTGTGGCAAACGATCGGCGATTTAACCGTGGGGCAGGCAATGGCAACCCTCAGCGAAGACGTGGGGATGATCACGGATCTGTCGCAGACGTTTGTCGTTCCCAATGGGGTCAACACGATTTCGTTTACGTTGACCGGCATTTCGATGGATGTCGGTGGGGTGGCCGATGGCAATGCGTTGCATCCGCCGGAGGTGTTTGAGGTGGCGTTGTTGGATTCGCTGGGCGCGACGAGCTGGATGGGGGCGATGCCGAAGCTGCCCGGAGGTGACGCGCTGCTTTCGATCCAGGCCGATGGGACGGTGTATTTTGCCGACGGCGTGACCGTGGCGGGTGTTTATCGCAGCGGCCGGATCGGTGATTTGACCCAGCCGATCGATGTCGTGATCAGTCTGCCCGCCGAAGCAAGCGGCGAAGTTGCGACGTTGATGTTCGATCTGGTCGGGTTCGGGGAAGACAATAGCCAGGTCCAGGTCAGCAACATCCTGTTGGAAGCCAGCAACGGCTGGCAGAATCCGATCGACAAGTTTGACGTCGATGACAAAGGCTCCGTCTCGGCGCTCGACGCGCTGATCGTGCTGAATGAACTGGCCCGGGCCTCGGTGTATCACCGTTCGACGTACAAGCTGTTTGAAATCACCGACACCGTCGGGCCGCCCCCATTCTACGACGTCAACGGCGACGGGTTCATCACGCCCAGGGACGCGCTCCGCGTGATCAACGAGGTCGCCCGCCAGCAAGCCGCCGAGCCGGAAGCGTTTGACGAGGCGCTGGGGGAATGGTTGGACGAGGTTTAGACACGTAGGTCACGCTGTGCGTGACAAGTGGCATGCACAGCATGCCCTACCAGGTGGCATGCACAGCATGCCCTACATGCTGGGAACAAGGCTGATGACAGGCTGGAAGCCTATCCCACTTCGCAGAATCATCCGGCTTGGGTATGGTGAGAAATCACACCTCCCCTCTCTTGGACCTGTTGCCCCCATGGCTGAACTGAACCTTGCGATCCGCGTCGATTCGCTTGGATTGCCCCTGAAACGTGCCCTCGATGTCGCGGCCCAAATGGGCATCCGATCGGTGGAACTGAATGCCCGCAGCGAGATTCATCCCGAATCGCTCTCCGAAACCGGTCTACGGCATCTGAGAAAACTGCTGGACGAACGCAACTTGTCGGTCGCCAGTTTGCGGTTCCAAACACGGCGCGGATACGACAACCCCCAGGACCTTCAACGCCGAATCGAAGCGACCAAGGCGGCGATGGCGCTGGCGTACAAATTGAAGTCGCGAACGGTGATTAATTCGATCGGATTCATCCCCGACGATGAGACGGATCCCCGCTATGAATCGCTGCAGGCGGTGCTCAGCGATCTGGGGCGGTATGGCGCCAAGGTGGGCGCCTGTTTGGCCGCGGAGACCGGCGCGGAGTCCGGCAAGACCCTCGCCGACCTGCTCGACAAGGACGAAGACGGATTTGTCTCCGTCGCGCTCAATCCGGGCCTATTGATCGTCAACCGGCACAGTGTCACCGAGGCGGTCAAGGCGCTGAAGGATCGAATCCAAGTCGTGTGCGCCACCGACGGCGTGCTCGATCTGGCCGCCGGACGGGGGCTGCACGTGCCGATCGGCGAGGGCACCGCGGACTTCCCGCAGATCTTTGCCACACTGGAAGACGTCGGGTTTCGCGGGCCGTGCATCGTCGGGCGAGATGATTCCTCGCTCGCGGAACTGCAGCAAGGCGTGGAGTACTTGGGGAATCTGGGGATGTAGCCTCGGGACGGGGTAGGAAGATTTTGGAGGTAGGAAGATTTTGGAGGTAGGAAGATTTTGGAGGTAGGAAGATTTTGGGACCGCGACATGTTTGTGCGGACCAAATCAATGACAGTCACCACGCGCGAGTGGTTGTGTTACGACGCAAATCGCTCGCGGGCATGTCACCTTCGTACGCGATCATTTTCCTACCTCCAAAATCTTCCTACCATTTCGCCAGGTTGCGCGGATGCCTGCCTGCGAGGAAACCGCAGCGTCAGTAGAGATCCACCTTCATGAATGCTCCCGAAGACGTGACGATCACGCCCGTCGTGGTGCCTGCTTTGATTTTCAATTTCTCCGACTGCCCTGATCCGCTGGCCGGTTTGATTTCGATGGTGTAATTCCCTGGTGCGACTTCCCAGTTGATCCCGGTCTTGGGATCTCTGGCACCCGCGCCTGCGGCGATGGTGTAGTCCCGGCGGTTGATCGTCAGCACGGCGGGGCCGGTGGTTTCATTGGCGATGAACAATCTCGCCTTACCTGGTGCAGGCCATAAACCGGCTGCCTTTGCGGCTTGGGCATCGCGGGACACCAACGTGATCGCCGTTTCCTTACCTTTGCCGACCAGCTGCACCGACAATCCGCCAGTGGGCCCGGTAAACGTCAGACGAGCGCTCTGGAGATCGATCTTGGTTTCCGCCACCGTTTCGTCCCATTTGCCCCATTGTCCCGAAGCGAGCTGACGGCGATAAAAATCAACCACGGCGTCCAGTTCTGCGGCGACGGTCGTTTGAATCACCTTGCGAAACGGGCTGCCTTCGGCTTGGATGCCCTCATGGCCTTGCGGTACGGGTAACGCGTCATAGCTGTCCGCGGGTAGACCACCGACCGGTTTTCGGCTGACGGAGGCTTTTTGCCCTAGGACGTTGACGTCGACGCTGACTTCGAAACTGTACTCGGTATCCAAGAACTCGCCGGGCTTGGTCATTTTCGCTGTTCCCCGGGCGCGTCCGTCTTCGATCACGATGGCGTCGTCCAGATCGTTGTTGCTGCCGACGCTATTGTTGTCGGCCCAGATCGACACGGAGCTGACGTTGTCGTCGGCATCGACCAGCAATTTGACTTGCGGCGTGAATTCAAAGTAATCGTCCGCGGCGGGTCTGCCCAAGGCCGCGGTCAACTTGGTCATGTTGAGCGGTTTTTCCGAGAACACGATCGCGGTCATCGGATCGTCAAAGAACATCATGGGATACGCGACGACGTTTGACAGGTTGTAAGTCCTGTTGCCCATCACCAGCTTGCCGGAATTGGCAAGCTTGGGCGCATCGGTGAGTCGTTTGACGGGCGTCGAATCACGCGTCAACACGGGCACGTCGAAGCTGATTTCGGCGGTGTAGACCTTGTCGAAAAAGTCGCCGGGTTCCCTGAGCGCGACGGTGCCTCGTGCGCGGCCGTCTTCCACCAGCGCGGTGCCGACGAGTTCGTCGCCGGAACCGTGTCCGGGCGTTCCGCCGGCTTGCAGACTCAACTGCCGCGGTTGGTCGTCTTCATTCAACACGACGATCAAGTGCGGCTGCGGCCAAGAGGGACCGCCCTGGTCGTCTTCGTCGTTGCCGGTCTTGCGGAGTCGCGCGAGAAGCGAGTCTTGTTTGACGGCCTTTGGAGTTGCCACAATCTTTGTCTTCCACTCGTCATATTGAAAGACTTCATAGGCGATCACGTGCGGCAGTTCATAGGTCGTGCCATCCATCACGATCGTGCCCTTGTTGGGAAGTTTGGGCATTTGGCCGATGCCCTGTGTCGCTTTTTCTTTGCGTGGGGGCAGCGGCACCGATGATTCGACCATGTCGTCCTGTGTTGCCGTTTCGGCCGCGATTTTTGTTGCCGCCTGTTTCGCCTGTTCGGCTTCCTGTTTCATCCGCGCGATTTCTTCCTTCATTCCATCCCACTGCATGCCCTCGGTTCGAAATTCGACTTCACAGCCGTCATCTTCGGCGGTCAGGTTGACCTTCAGCGATGACTTTTTCTGTGAGAAGTTCATGCTGACGTAGTGGTCAAAATCCATCGTCGTCTTGTCCTTGGTCCAGTTGCGTTTTTCAAGTTCCTCAATGAGGTACTTTTGAACGGTTTTCAGGTCGGACGAGGTCTTGAATTCGACGGTTTCGAAAAAGTCGCTGTATTCGAGGTCCGTGGCGTTGTCAGGGATCGGCAACTCTCTGGGCGTCGGTTGGTCGTCTTCTTCCCACATCATTCCGGTGGGGGTTAAACGCACCGCGCTGCCACCGTCTTCCTCACTCACGCGGACGACCAGGGTCATCTTGTTCTTGGCAAAGGTCTGGACCCAGAAACTGCTTTGCAGATTGTCGCGTGCCGATTTACGCCATCCTTGTTCGGTCAGTTTCTGGGCGTAGAGCTTGCCGACCGTTTTGACGTCCGAGGGCATTTGAAAACGCACGTCGCCGCGCCGCTTCATCATGCTGTACTCTGTCGCCCCGTCCGGAACCAGCAGATCCCGCACACGCATCTGCTGGGCGACCGCGGGTGCCCCGAACCCGATGCTTGAAACAATCAACAGAGCCGCCATGGAGTGAAGAAGTTTGCGGAACATCGCGATTTTCTCCTTTGGGGGGATCGTTCGAGTCGACCCCTTCATTGGAACGGGTGCGGGCGGAGTGGGCCAGTAAAAAACGAAGAATCTCGGGTAATCGGGACGGCGGGCAGGATCAACAAAAAGGGTCAGCCGTCCTCGTTTCGCTCGACCCTCCTGCCAGGAGGGTGACTTTAAAAGTGAACGACCTCCAACAAGGGGCGTCGATGCCTGTGCTGATAGGGAGGATGAGGCCGAAGCCAGTCCCGAGTGATAGAGCAGGCAATTTGAGGGGGCTGGAAGGAGTTGTCTTTTCGTCTCTTTTCGCGGTGACGCGGTCGGCAATGTTTGACATACTCGGCGCACGAAAGAGGCTCTTCAATCCTGGTCTGATTCAAACGCCGTGATCCACGCCGAATCTCCCGCTCTGGAAATCGTCAATCTGCGCAAGAATTACCGGCGGATCGAAGCGTTGCGTGGGGTCGATTTCGAACTCGGCCGCGGGGAGTGCCTCGCCTTTCTTGGGCCCAACGGCGCCGGGAAAACGACGTTGATCCGTGCGTTGGCTGGACGAACGCGGCCGACCAAAGGGACGATCAAAGTGTTCGGCCATCCGATCGACTCGATCGGAGCGCGTCAGGCACTCGGGTTGGTTCCCCAGGATCTGGCACTTTACGGGGACCTGACGACGCGTGAGAACCTGATGGCGTTTGGCAAGTTTCATGGCGTGCCGCGTCGCGAGTTGAAAAAACGCATCGACTGGGCGCTCCAATGGACGGGATTGACCGACCGTGCCAAAGACCTGGTGGGTGGGTTTTCTGGGGGCATGAAGCGGCGTGTGAACCTCGCCTGCGGCGTGTTACACCGGCCCAAGATCATCTTGTTGGATGAACCGACCGTCGGCGTTGATCCGCAAAGCCGCGAACGGATCTTTACGATGCTGGATCAGTTGAATGACGAAGGTGCTTCGATTCTGTTGACGACGCACCATCTGGACGAAGCGGAACAGCGAAGCGATCGGATCGTGATCTTGGATCAAGGCCGCGTGATCGCCGACGGGACCATCGATGAATTGGTGCTCAGCACCGTCGGGCATTCACGGCTGGTTCGAGTGCGTGTGGATCGACCGCTGACCGCACCGGTGACGGTGCCCGGCGATGGCGTTCAACGTCGCACGGTTCACGTCGGTGAGGCCGGCCGGGACCTGATCGAAACACGGATCGACGATGTCACTGTCAATTTGGGGCCGTTTTTACAGGCGGTCCAAAACGATGGTTACTTGGTGTCTGACATGGAGGTGCAGGCGCCTTCGTTGCATCACGTCTTCCTGCATCTGACCGGCAACGAACTCAGGGACTAGAACGCTCGTGATTTGGACAATCATGCAACTCAGCCTGCGGCGGCTGCTCCACAATCGCATCGAACTTCTGTTGACGTTCGTGGTCCCGATTGCGTTCTTCAGCGTGTTCGCGTTGATCTTCGGAAACGGAATCGGCAGCGGAACCACGCCGAAGGTGAAGGTCGTGATTATCGACGAGGTTCAATCGCCAGACAGCACCGCGATTGTCGAATCGTTGCGCAACAGCGCGGGCCTACGTTTGATGAACGACGATCTGCAAGACGAAGCATTCAGTGTGAACGACGCCTCGGACATGGTTCGTCATGGCAGTGTGACCATCGCGATTGTGCTCAAATCGGGGCAGGGCGAGTCCATCCGTTCGGACTTGCTTGCCGACGCGTCCGACCAGGTTGCCGGCCAGGTCGTCTCGGCGTTGGTGGGGCGTGAACTGGTGATCGCCAAGACGCGTCAAGCGGCCAGGGCGCGGCGGACGCTGGTGCGCCGTCCTCCCACCGATGAGGCGACGGCGGTGCCCAATCAACCCGTTCGGCAACCGCCAGCCGTCGCGGCGGAATCGTTGGACCCGTCCGAGCTGGTGCAGATCGTGGACGTCATCGGAGAGGACAAGGCGAACCCGGTCGTCAGCATGTATGCCGCCGGAATCGCGGTGATGTTCTTGTTGTTCGGTGCCACCGGCGGTGGCGGTGTTCTGCTGGACGAACGCGAGAACACGACGTTGGATCGATTGCTATCGACTGAATTGACGATGGATCAACTACTGCTGGGGAAATGGTTCTACCTCACTGCACTGGGCTTCGTGCAAGTGTGTGTGATGTTCGTCTGGGGACAATACGTTTTCGGAATTGACTTGCTGGGGCATCTGGACGGGTTTGTGATGATGACCCTGGTGACCAGTTCAGCCGCCGCCGCCTTCGGTCTTTTTCTGGCGACACTTTGCAAGACACGCGGACAGCTCAATGGGCTGTCGGTGATTTTGATATTGACCATGAGTGCGCTCGGCGGGTCGATGGTTCCCCGTTATGTGATGAGCGAACGGATGCGAGAACTGGGGCTTTGGACCTTCAACGCGTGGGCTCTGGACGGTTATGACAAAGTTTTTTGGCGTGATCTGCCTGCCGACGCGTTGCTACCCCAGCTAGCGGTGTTGATGATTGCCGCGGTAGGGTTTCTACTTGTCGCTCGGGCGCTCGCGATTCGATGGGAATTTGATTGATCCGTCGGCGTCGAAGTCTCTCCCACATTTCTTCCGTCAAGTCTCCTCATCTCAACCACGTAGAATGACAGCTATTGAACCCGGCAAAACAAGGATCGGTTGGATCGGTACCGGAGTGATGGGGCACAGCATGTGCAGCCATCTGATCGACGCGGGATACCAGGCGACGGTTTACAATCGTACGGCGGAGAAAACGAAGGGCTTGGTCGACAAAGGCGCCACGGCCGTTGATTCACCTCGGGCGGTCGCGGAAAACAGCGACGTCGTGTTCACCATCGTCGGTTTTCCCAGCGACGTGCGGCAGGTGATACTCGGTGAGGACGGTGTGCTGGAGGGGGCTCGCGAGGGGACGGTGTTGGTCGACATGACGACCAGCGATCCGAGCCTGGCGATCCAAATCGCGGAGGCGGCCAAGGCGATCGGGGTCCAGGCGATCGATGCCCCCGTCAGCGGCGGCGACCTGGGAGCCCGCAACGCGGCGCTGTCGATCATGATCGGCGGAGATGCCGAGACGGTCCGGCGGATCGACCCGCTGTTTCAACGGATGGGCAAGACGATTGTCTACCAAGGCGGACCCGGGTCGGGCCAGCACACCAAAATGGTCAACCAAACCCTGATCGCCAGCGGAATGATTGCGATCTGCGAAGGGTTGCTCTACGCCCACAAGGTCGGGTTGGACATTCCGACTGTCCTCAAGAGCGTCTCCTCCGGCGCCGCAGGTAGCTGGTCGCTGTCGAACTTGGCGCCGCGGATGATCAACGGAGATTTTGATCCGGGGTTCTTCGTCGAGCACTTTTTAAAGGACATGAAGATCGCGCTCGATGAAGCGTCCAAACGAAATCTTGCCCTGCCCGGTCTGGCGCTCGGTTACCAGCTCTATCATGCGGTGGCCGCACAAGGGCACCGCCGCGACGGCACTCAGTCGTTGATCCTGGCGCTGGCAAAGCTGAACGGTTTTGATTGGAAAAACGAAAACCGCTAACGTTCCATCGAAGAGTCCATCATGAAAGCTGCTTACATCACACAGACCGGAACGCCGGATGTCATCCAATTCGGTGACATGGAGCCACCGACGGCGGGTCCGGGACAAATCCTGATTCGCAACCACGCCCTCTCGGTCAACCCGATCGACACCTATGTGCGTAGCGGTCTGGTGGCGTTCGAGTTACCCAATCCCTTCATCCCAGGCTGTGACGCCGCGGGCGTTGTCGAGTCCGTTGGAAAGGGCGTCGAATCGTTTTCGGTCGGGGATCGTGTTTGGTGCACCAATCAAGGACTGTTGGGCCGGCAGGGAACGTTTGCCGAGCAGATCGCGGTCGATGCCCCGTGGTGTTTTCCGTTGCCCGACTCGGTCGACTACGCCACGGCCGCCGCCAATGCGTTGGTCGGGGTGACGGCGCACTTGGGACTATTCCGCAGTGCGGAGATCGAACCGGGTGAAACCGTATTCATCATCGGCGGAACCGGTGGCGTGGGTGCGATGGTCGTGCAGATGGCCAAGGCGGCGGGCGCATCGGTGATCACGACGGCGGGTTCAGACGCTAAGTGTGAACGCGCGATGGAATTGGGGGCCGACCATGTGATCAATTATTCGACGCAGTCGATCGCCGAGCGGGTCAAGGAGATCGCGCCCAAGGGGGTGAATCTGTTCTGGGAGACACGTCGCATGCCGGACTTCGACGAAGCGATCGATTTGATGGCTCCGCGGGGACGCATGGTGTTGATGGCCGGTCGCGATTCCAGGCCCGAATTTCCCGTCGGTCCGTTCTACGTCAAGGAGTGCTCGCTGCACGGATTCGTGATGTTCAAAGCGACGCCGTTGGAAATGCAGCGCTGTGCCGAAGCGATGAATCGCTGGATGGCGAGCGGACGATTGAAAGCGAACATCGCCCAGACGCTTCCACTTGCCGAAGCCGCCGAGGCGCATCGCATCCAGGAAGCCGAAAACGTCGGCGGCAAGATCGTCCTGACCGTCTGAGCGACCATCCCGACACCTCGTCACCTCGTTCCGAGGCTCCGCCTTGGAACGTCATGCACGATCGAATCAGCCGTTTAACGCGAGCCTACGGGCCCCCAAAATAAGCATCAATGAGGAGGCCCGTACGCTGGCGCGATACGGCTGATCGCATGTGTGATCCGATGCAATCAAAGTGTGTTCCCAGGCGGAGGGCAGAGCCCGGGAACAAGGGGAATAAGTCGGTTGTAGCACCAGCGGTGCGCGACGATTTACAGCAGCAAGTCCTCTTCGAGCAGGTGGCAATACGAATCATAACGCCGGGCGTCGATGCGGCCGTCGGCGACGGCGTTCTTGACGCCGCAGTCGTCTTCGCTCAGGTGCAGGCAGTTTGCGTAGCGACATTCGCCGACATGGGGCCGCAAGTCGGGCATCAATCCGGCGACTTCTTCGGCGGTGATGTCCCACAATTGAAATTGGCGAATGCCCGGTGTGTCGAACACCCAGCCGGCATTTTCACCTTGTAGCGGGATCAGGGTGGAGGTGGTCGTCGTGTGCCGACCTTTTTGGTTGTCTTTGCTGACCTCCGAAACGGCCAGTCCCAGCCCGGGCTCGACGGCGTTGAGCAAACTGCTTTTGCCGACGCCGCTTTGGCCCGAGAGCGCCGTCTGTTTGCCCTTGAGTAGTTCTTTCAGATAGTCGATGTTGGTTCCCCGATCGGCGCTGGTCAGCAACACGCGATAGCCGAGCGAGGCGTACACGCCCAGGATCGGTTGCAGCGAAGCGGGGTCGACGAGATCGCATTTGTTGATGATGACCACGGGGTTCAAGCCACACTGTTCGGCCGACAGCAAAAATCGGTCGATCAGGGCGGGTTTGATCGTCGGCTCGGCGGCGCTGGTCACGATCAGAAGATGGTCCACGTTGGCGGCGATGATGTGTTGCTGGCCGCGGCTTTGTCGGCTGATGATTCCGTGACGCGGCGCGACGAATTCGATCATGCCCGTCGTTTCCGATTCGGCGCGGAACTGAATGCGATCGCCCGCGACGACGGTTCCGCGACCGTCGATGCTGAGCGATTTGAGGACTTGGCGAATCGAACATTCGAACGTTCGCCCGTCGTCGGCCAGGACCGTGTTGCGGAGTCCGTGGGCGCGGAGCACACGGCCGCCGATCAGCAGCGAATCGTGCGATTGGGGATGTTCCGCGGACGCCGGTGCACTCGCTTGGACGCCGACGACGGTGCGTTTGCGCGTCAAGTCGCCTTTTCCGCTGACGCGTTCGTTCTTGACCGCGTCGGCGAGCGATTCGGTATCGCCGACGTGGAATTGCCGCGTCAAGTCGCTGTCGCGCACGCGCCCCTGATGTCGCTTTCGAAAGCTGACGCGTGATTGATTCGATTTTCGTTTCTTTTTGGCCATCAGTGAAGTGTAGCAGCGAGCGGCAAACGAGCACAGTTCGCCCTACCGATGCCGTGTGGTGGTGTGGTTTTCCGTTGGTTAGACTATCTCCTCTCCAGTTTCCTACCTTTTTCGGATGCGCGTTGGATGTCTGAATCTTCTTCTGGCCAGATCGACCACGTTCTCGACGAAAGCCGTCTCTTTCCCCCGCCTGCTGAATTCACAGAAAAAGCGGTGATCCGCACGACGGAACAATATGACGACCTCTACGCGCGGGCGCGCGACGATCGCGACGGTTTCTGGCGTCAAGAAGCCCTGGAACACCTGCATTGGTTCGAACCATTCGACGAGACCTGCAAGTGGGATTCGCCGCATGCCGAATGGTTCCTCAACGGAAAAACCAACGCCAGTTACAACTGTCTCGATCGCAACATCGAGCTCGGGTTGGGGGATCGACCGGCCATCATCTGGGAAGGCGAACCGGGCGACACACGCACGCTGACGTACAACGAACTGAAGACCGAGGTTTGCAAATGTGCAGCGGCGCTTCGGGAGCTGGGGATTCAGTCGGGCGACATCATCAGCATTTACATGCCGATGACGCCCGAATTGGCGATCGCGATGTTGGCCTGTGCCCGAATCGGCGCCATCCACTCGGTCATCTTCGCCGGATTCAGCGCCGAGTCGATCGCCGATCGTAATCACGACGCCCAAGCCAAGATGGTCATCACCTCCGATGGGCTGTATCGACGTGGCAAAGTGTTGCCGCTGAAAGAGACCGTCGACGAGGCACTCGAGAAGTCGCCGTCGGTGCAAACCTGTTTGGTGCTCAAGCGGGTCGGCAACGAAGTCTCGATGCGAGAAGGTCGAGACGTCTGGTGGCACGATGTCGTGGACAAGCAGACCGGCGATCTGCCGGCCGAGCCGATGGACAGCGAAGCGACGCTGTTCATTCTGTATACCTCCGGCAGCACCGGAAAACCCAAGGGCATTCGTCATACCACGGCCGGCTACAACTTGTGGGCGAAACGGACGTTCCAGTGGGTGTTTGACCATCGCGACGATGACATCTACTGGTGCACCGCGGATTGCGGCTGGATCACCGGGCACAGCTACATCGTTTACGGACCGTTGGCCGCGGGCGCCAGTTGCTTGATGTACGAAGGCGCCCCCAACTATCCGGCCGAAGATCGTTTTTGGGAGCTGATCGAAAAATACAAGGTCACCATCTTGTACACCGCGCCGACGGCGATCCGAGCATTCATCAAATGGGGAGATGAACACGTCGACAAACACGATCTGTCGAGTTTGCGATTGCTGGGCACCGTCGGTGAAGGGATCAATCCCGAAGCTTGGATGTGGTACCACAAAAAGATCGGTGGCGAAAAATGCCCGATCGTCGACACGTGGTGGCAAACCGAAACCGGCGGCATCATGATGAGCCCGTTGCCTGGGATCACGGCGACCAAACCCGGATCCTGCACCAAGCCGCTGCCAGGCGTCGTGCCGGTGATTCTGGATGAGAACGGTCAATCGGTCGACGAGGAACACGGCGGCAAGTTGTGTATCGAACAACCCTGGCCCGGAATGTTGCGAGGCATTTGGGGAGACGACGAACGGTTTGTGAGTACTTACTGGGCCACGTTCAAAGGGGAATACCTGACCGGCGACAACGCCCGCCGCGACAAGGACGGGTACTACTGGATCATGGGACGCATCGACGACGTGATCAACGTCTCGGGCCACCGGCTGAGTACGATCGAAGTCGAAAGTGCGTTGGTCAGCCACCCTTCGGTCGCTGAAGCCGCGGTCGTCGGCCGCCCCGATGAACTCAAGGGCGAAGCGATCGCGGCGTTCGTCACCGTGACGGACCCGAACCCCGGCGAGGAGCTTCGTCAGGAGTTGCGGAACCACGTGCGAAAGCAGATCGGTGCACTCGCCCAGCCGGACGACATTCGCTTCGCCGCGTCGGTTCCGAAGACGCGGAGCGGCAAGATCATGCGGCGCCTGCTCCGCGACATCGCCGCCGGACGCGAAGCCGCCGGTGACACCAGCACGCTGGAAGACTTCACCGTGCTGGCCCAGCTCCGCGAAGAAGAGTAGCGGCGTCGGCTGCAGCTCGTGCTCCTCGTTCCCAGGCTCCGCCTGGGAACGCACTGTGCCGGAGGCTCCGGCCTCTTGGCCAATATCGGTGTGTGGCTTTGCCACACGAGCACGCCGGCGGAGCCGGCTCGGGTGGCAAGCAGGATGCTTACCCCACTTCTCTGGGAACATGGATCAGGGGAACGATCGGTCCGATCGCTCTTTCGCGAGAATGCGATCCATCAGCGGAAGTTCGGTGTAGTACATCGCCGCCGGGTCGATCTGGTGTTGTTCCAACCATCGCGTCCGTTCACGCACCGTTCGCGTCGCTGCCAGTCGGGGCAAGACAAGGCCCCAGACGACGAGCACGCCCAGGATCACGGCCATGAACCGAACGCGGCGATGGCTCATTGGCCGGACTCCGCGAACAGCACGCCGAACATCAGGTAGGCCATGATCAGCGTCAGCAGCAGGTTCAACGACTGGCCGCAAACGTACAAGATCATCGGCTTGCCGCCACGAAAGTAGGGCAGCAGTTGTTTGAAATTGGTTTCCAAGCCGATGCAGACAAACGCCAGACAAAAGAACCAACCGCGGAGCGTCTTGGTCGATCCACCGATCATCGCTTCGATCATCAAGTCTCCGCCGGACAGGTTGGCGTGCAGGATCGAAAACAGGATCGACGCTCCGATGAAGCCGAGCACAAATTTGGGGAACCGGTACCAAATCTCGCCGATGCCGGGTTTGGCCGCGTCGCTGTCTTTTTCGACATAGGCGACCCAGTACGCGGCGACGCAAAACGCGGTCACTCCGATCAAGATGTTTTGGATCATCTTAACCGTCGCCGCGACTTCCAGGGCTTCTTCGCCGAGTGTCGCCCCGGCGACCGCGACGGCACCGGTTGCGTCGATCGTTCCGCCCAGCCAAGCTCCGCCGACGTCGTCGGGCAACCCCATCGCCTTGATCGCTAACGGCAACAAAATCATCATCACGACGGTGAAAGAAAGCGACAAGCCGATTGCCAGCGAAAGCTCTTCTTTCTTTGCCTTACACGAGGCGGCCGTGGCGATCGCTGCGGAAACGCCGCAGACCGACATGTCGGCACTGATCACCATGTTCAACGACTTGGACGGGATTTTTAAGACCTTTTGTCCGAACACGAACGTGCTGATCAAGACGATCGGTGTCACCACCCACGCCACCCCGATTCCGGGGATCCCGAGTGCCATCAAGCGACTCATCAAGACTTCGGCGCCCAGCAGGACCAGCCCCGTTTTGATGAAAAACTCGGTCATGATCGCCGGCCGCCATGGGTGCGGCGTCCCGATGGTGTTGCTGATCACCAGCCCCACCAGCAACGCCCACAACGCGTATTCCAGATTGTACGCCTTGATCACACTCTGTCCGGCCAGGACGTACGCGACGGTCGCCAACAGGAAGATGACGGGAAAGGCTTTGAGGAACCCGATCGCGTTCTTCTTTCGAACCGTCATCGCCACGGTGAACAACACGCCGATGATGACAAACGCGCCCAACACGCCCCGGTAGGTCGTCGTCGCTCCCTTGTCTTCGTCTCCGGCGACGTAGAACGCGTCGACGGGGTTTTGCGTCCATTTTCCCGGCTTGGCCAACCAGCTTTTCAGTGGACTGGAAATCGAAACCGATTCACCTTGGTCGCTCGCGGTGAAGAAGTTTGCCGGGACTGAAATCCAGACGGCGAGGAAGGCGACGATCAAAATCAATCCCGCGCACCAAATCGCCCACCAGTCCTCGGTGGTCTTCATTTGTTCCCAGGTACTCACCCGGGGCTGTTCAACGATGTCGGATTTCGAGGCTTCGCTGGGAGCGTCGTCGGGGTTGCTCATCGGGGGATCGGCGCGGAGGGATAGGCTGCGGTGGGAAAGCCGTCATTGGCTGGGGCGGTCCACAGAATATCATGACGCAGGCAAGCGATGTAGCTCACTTGTCCCAAACCACCCCTGCAAGAATCGAGGCAGCGTCTCGACTTCGACGGGCGAGGCAGTGAAGCGTATGTTAGCGGAACGGCGCGAGCGGGCTGTCGATTGAGTCGGGTTCTGCTGAGTCAATGGTGAGCCGCTGGCCGTCAGGCCTCGGGCCACGTCGCAGTGCCCGGCCGCTTATGCGTCACGGCTCACAAAACGACAGACCGCGAGCCGTCCGGTGGCAGCTCGAAAACGCGTTGTAAGACCGGAGGGCTCGCGCC